>NZ_LZGR01000021.1:0-12745 GCF_001690255.1 Gilliamella sp. App2-1 | reverse complement strand
AATTGGTTTGTGTTTATTGCATGAATTATTATTGAAGATAAAAAATAGAAATGATTCTGAAGTAAAAGATAATCAATAGAATAGCGGGAGGATATTCCTGCTTTTTATTTATGTTACTTGATGACATTTGATTGAAACTGCTATGTTTACATTGGGATATAGGTTATATGGCATCTTTTTTCGTTGTGATGTAGCCGTTATATCTCTTGCCGTGGATAAAATATTAATTTTTTATGTATACCCATTACAGTTGTTTTCCAAATTACTGTAAATGAAGTGAGGATTTTCTGAACACGTGATAATCTAACATTGATTGTATATAAAATACAAAAACACACCACTTAATTTTCTACGTGAATTTTAACTAATGATGAGGTTTTCACAAGCTTTGTCAAATTTTTTGGCGAAGCTCAATTTTACTTTTAAACAATTTAACCGTATTTTTGCAGAAACAATTAAGAAGAATTTATTTGCATGGAAGATTTTTAATTTAAAAAATTGATTTTTAAATTAAAATATTTTATTGGATCTGTGAACGTAATTAAAAATAATGTGCATATCGTTAATGTAGTTTCTAATTCATGCGTAACAACAGACTAATTAAAGTATATAAAATAAACATCATTTTAGGATTTTTTAGTAAAGTAAATGAAAATTTTTTAAAAATTAAATTTGCATTATTATATCGAAAATGATATCGTTTTTTTACGGTTAATTTCTGCATAAAAAAACAGAATTAGTGCATTATGCAAGAAATTACTTTTAATTTAGATTTTTAAACCGTCTTTGTAAAATTTTTATAAAATAACAATAATAACTCATATATAAGAATAATTAAGGAAGGTTAAATGGATAAAACAATATCTAACTTAAAAGTTGTGAAAACAAAATATCCAATCGTACTGGTAGATGGGCTGTTTGGGTTCAACCGAATTAAGGGATACCCATATTTCTTTAAGATCGCTGAATCTTTAAAAAAACAAGGTTATGCTGTTTATACAGTTGCAATTTCTGCTACCGATTCAACTGAAGCAGCTGGTGAACAGTTGAAAAATGAAGTGATGAATATACGTGAAAAAACGCGTAGCCAAAAAGTAAATCTGATTGGGCATAGTCAAGGTGCACTTACCTGTCGTTACGTCGCAGCTCTCCATCCTAGCATGGTGGCTTCAGTAACATCTGTAAATGGAATGAATTACGGTTCTGAGCTTGCAGATTTAATGTTGGAGATTATCTCTGGTAAGATGACAGGTCCTACTGCTGATGTGATAGTTAAAGCATTTATGAAATTTATTGGTCTGTTTAGTAACAAACCGTTTTTAGTAAATGATTTTGAAAAATCACTGAAAAACATGTCGACTCAAAGTATTAAAAAATTTAACTTAAAATATCCGCAAGGTCTCCCTAAAAAATGGGGTGGCGAAGGTAAAGAGCAGGAAAGTAATGGTGTTTACTATTATTCTTGGAGTGGCATTATCAAATCAAGAGTGGTTAATGAAGGCTTAAATACTGCTGATCCTTCGCATACTGTTCTGGCTAAATTAGCTACGTTTTTCAGAAAAGAGCGTAAGCATAACGATGGTTTAGTTGGTCGTTATAGTTCTCATTTGGGTAAGGTTATCCGTTCTGATTATCAAATGGATCATCTGGATGCTATCAATCAAATTGCGGGTGTTCATCCGACTAAACCAGATCCGATAGACCTTTATCTTAAACATGCTACACGTTTGGGCTCTAAAGAATTATAAATCAGGCTTGTTTGCAAGAACTGAATCCTGTGATTTACAGGGTTCAGTTTTTTTATTTGTTGGAAACTATACATTCCATTATTAAAATCATCCTCTAAAACTTTTACCAGAAATTGTTTAATTTTTCCCATGCTGATTTTGTTCTTGCTGGCATTGATAAATCATTTCGACTTGAATCGCACATTGATGCCATGCCGTTAAGATAGCTTGGTTGTCGTCAATTAATGAACGATTCCGCCGTAAATTATTCATGGGAAGATAGCAAGGCGTTACGGCTGGACATCCAGTTTTGATAATCTTCACTTCCTTTGATTTCTGGCCGAGTGTACAGCCATTTAATAACATCAGGCAGATCAGTATTAGACCATATGCGTAATTGTTTATTTTCATTGATAAGTAGCTCCAATTGTTGTTGATATTGACGATTTAACGTATCAACCGCGTGCAGTTGATTTTTTTGTTCTATCAATTTTTGTTCATTTGCCCGATACTGATAACTAAGTTCAATTAATTCATTGTTTTTATCATCAATGATTTCGATTAACTTTTGCTTATCATTCTGTAGTTGTAGATTACTTGTTTGCAATTGTTTATTTTTAGTGCTCAATAGTTGATTTTGCAAACAATTTAACAATAAACAAACCAGTAATAGTGACCACGGTAATAGCTTACTTTTTAATAGATTTTGCATAGTTTTCGTATGCCTCTTTGAGTTTTAAGTCATAGCTATTTTTTTTATAAGCTGGACCGTTGTAAAGTTTTGCAAACGTTGAAAAATCTTTATCTTTCATTGCTTGTAATAGCTTGCAATTCGATTTATGAGTAACAAAACGGTAAAACGCATCTAATTGCATTTCTTCGCTTTCAGTCATATGTTGTTCAAATTGCTGAGCTGATTCATAGCCAAGTAGTTGCCAGTGGAAACCCATAATTTGAAATAAGCCCCAGCTAGCACTTTCAATTGCGGAATCAATATCAATTTGTTTGGCAAGAGTTAGCCGATAGTTTTCACTAGCACCACCTAAATAACCACCAGCGGTGGGATTGATTAAATCAGGATAAGTATTTGATAATTTTTCTATATCAAAGCCGTGTTTTTTAAGCTGATGGTAAAAGATATGCCTTTCAAATAGAATTACCGGTAAGCCGTTTTTAATGCCTGATGAGCAAGCCTCAATTTTTGTCACCGCTTGCACCATAGCCAGCTCAACTTCTAGCTTATTAGCCACATTTTGCAATTGTTCAGTTGTTATCATTTATGGTTTCTTTCTCCTAAAGCTATTAAATAAGTCGGATGGATCGTCAAACTTTTTAATTAACCAAAGCAATAATTTGACACTAACGGCCGAAGCGACTAATGCACCAAGTCCGAGCGGTACTTTTGGTTGAATGTTTGACGGGAATAAAGGTATTAATAGATTTAATGTCATTTCGGCTAGCAACATTCCTATCGAAAAAGATATAAAAAATAAGATGATACGGCGAAATACGGAGATGTGCTCTTCGCTAATTACAAGTAAGATTGAGCCACAAAGCGCACCTAAAATCATGCCATTTTCGATATTTGGATAAATAATCGATATTGAAAAAGCACTGATAATCGCTGTGAATGTTGTTGTAGTTGGTTCTATCATTCAATTAATCTCATTTTAGTTTAAACTTTTTGGGAACTCACACTGCTATGGATACATTTAGCACGATACCGCTCGGCACTATTGCAGGTAATTTGTATAGGATTGATTTGTTTTAATAAATAATTTTAACAATCTCTTTGGTTTTGCTAAAAACGCTATAGGTTAGGGGGTTAACTGTCTTATTTATGTCTTGCATAAACAATATTAAATCAATTTTATGGTTAATCGTAATTTGCCTAATTTGATTCGTCATTGATTAACATGCCAGTTAACACATTTATAGATGTAAAGTCTTTGGCTTGTTTGGCTAACCGCCAGATATGTAAATAATCATGTACTGTAATAATCGCATTAATAATCGTTATTTTTAAATACTCCGTTGTGAGTATACCTTTCAGCTACCGTATTTCTGAGACATTACTATATTGATTACTTGAAAACAAAATATTACATATTTTCAGTCTGTTATCAAGGGTTTAACTAAAAAAAACGTTATTTTTTTATCAACCCTTTAAATACGAACCGCAGTTTAAATAATCAGCTATTAATTTAGTTCTTAATGATGTGCAAAGTTATCGACAAATGGTAAAAAATTTAGGTATAAATGATAAAAATATTGTCATTGAATATATCAAACGATGAATTAACCAGTGGAAAAAGCAATTAAAAGGTATTATTTAAATTACATCTATGTTTTTTTGCTTAAATATATGCTTTCTTGAAACTTTTTTACGAAATTTAAAAAAACTCAATATCTGGCCCTATTTCGATCCATTTCTGGTGTAAATCGATTATGGCCAACTTGTCTTTAATCCATTTTATTAGCAATTTATCACTAAATTTTAGTTCCCGCCCCGCTAAAAGATGATTTAACTGGTGCGAGTTGTAATTTATTTGATGTTTTTTTAGCTCATTTATCACTTTTTGACGTCGATCGTACTTTGGTGATTTTTTGATCTCCGTACAGTTATTGACAGAACTCCAAGGGGCGCGTTCGCGCCTATTTTTAGAGACAATAGCCCACTTTATTAAACGAGTGCATATAAAAGATGCCATGCCAATAATGGGGGAAAATACCCCTTTAATCTTTTTGACGTCTTCCTCAAATTGGTTTTGTGCTTCTTCGTACGAAATTCTGACGCGCAAGTCTTTACGCTGTACCATAGCACCGCCTTGTAATTCTGTGTATGCCGCCCAGTCGCCTGCATCAGCTGCGGCAAGTACTGGGTCGATTGCTGGGCTTTCGACTTTTTGGCTGCCGAGCCGACGCAGTTCACGCCACACGGTCACAGGTGCGCCGCCGATTTGCTGAAACTGACGAATACCCCAGCGGTTAGCCCAAGCCGTTACGTTCTTCGCCATCTCTTTTAAGTTTTGTCCTGTCTCGTCATCGACTTCGCCATCAAGTTGATAACCGTCAATGTTTTTAGAAATATATTTAGCAATGTAACCCGTTGCCGAGCCTTTCTCTTTTTCAATTTCTTCAAACTTGAAACGGTTTTCACGCGCACCCGGTTCGTTGCCGTCTTCTTCTAGTGCGTATGAATACATAATGTCATGAACTTTATCTTTATTGTCAGGTAGCATAAAAACTAATATATGCCAATGTGGCGTACCGTCATGGTGAGGCTCAGCAACTCTAAAGCCAAAGATTTTGATATTTTCACGATTGAGCTTTGCCCTGATTTTTGCCCATACTTTGCATAAGTAGCGTTGTGCGTCCCGTGGTGTGCCGCCGTTCCAGTTTTTGACAAACCCACCTTTAGCATGTACGGCGTGATATTTTGACGGTGCAGTCAAGGTAATAAATGCTCCCTCATAGCCGTACTCGTCGGCGATGTCCTCAAATCCCCGCATACGAACCATAAGCTCACAACGACGAATAGCTGGGTTGGCATTAGATTTATCGACCTGTAAAACAAGCTCAAATTGTTCACCCGTTTCAGTATTTTCTATACATTGATTTTTCAACCACTCCCGATTTTTCCTTTTTTGCTCTCTCCATTCACCTACGCATGTGCGGCTTGCATATGGGCTTGCGGATTTCTGAACTTGTCCCGCAGCAATTGCCAAGTGTTCACGTTGAAAAGCCCAAGTGCGTGTTAACTTGTTTTGCCACCATTTATCATCAGTAAGCTTGGCTAGTGCGATAACAATTTGCTGTTCGTTGATTTCATCTTTTTTATAATTGGCAAAGTAGGGCGCTGTAATTTTTAATGGTTTGAGCTGCTCTAATACAAACTTATAGATAGCTAATTCATGGACGTTATTGCTTAACTTAAATTCATCTGTTTCTAAAAAGTGGGTGATTAAATTGTGCATATAGCTAGCAATCTGTCCGCCAAGTTCTTCAACGTCGATTTTGTCCAAGCTCGGTAATATCGATAGCTGTTTATAGAATGCTTGAGCAATTAAACTTTTTTCGACATTTAATGAATATTTTTTCTGTACTTCGGTGCAGCGAGTTAATCCACAGGTTCGTAAATAGGTGTTAGCAACTTTTGAGCCTTTTTCTTGATACAGCGTTAGATATTTTCTAGCGAAGTATCTGCCAATAAACTGAGGCGTATCCCTAAAATATGAATGGAAATAATCATATTCATGTGGGATTTGTTCCCATAGTGGACGCTCAATAATCGTTAAATCTTTTGGAGGTCTGCGAACTGTGGCGTATTGTGATTTTGGCTGAATATATTTTGTTGGTAAAAATTGCCCGACGGTATCGTAAAAATCACGCATAGCCAAAAACAGGACAGATTTCGCCCTGTTGCTGATTGATGGTAGGTTCGTGATTGTATTCATATTATTTTATGCTTTGTTTATTAAAAATTTTTAACCGATAGGCGGGCTTTTGCTATACTTATAGGCTTGTTACGTCTTTTTGCCTTTATCTTGTTAAATTTATTAATATCGCCTGATCGTCAGCATTAAACACTGGTTTAATTGCTTGATGTGCCGATGCAACAACGATTGAATTTCAAATGACTTTAAATACTTGCCTTATTATTTTGTGAGGTCCTTTTGTTGTGAGTTGTTAATCATTTCTGGCGTTAACACGCCAATAATCTCTTTTGCTGGCTTGCGATTGCCGTTGGCTGCTATCGAGCGCGGAGATTCAATAGAATGGATATTGAATTTATTAAATATTTCTTGCGTTATTGGATTATCACTGTTAGAAATAATAGCAATTGCCCCCCGTTTGACTGCATCAAACAGACATTTTTCTAACTCTTGCGTTTTTATGTAATCAAAACTGTTTGAAGTATAACCCACAAATGATCCATTAAACGGACCCAGGTAAGGAGGATCGCAATAAATTATATCGTTAGATTCTGCTTTGGTAATTGTTGTTCTAAAATCACATGCAGTTAGTAACACATCGGTGTCACATAATTTTTTACTAAAATTAATGAGTTCTTGTTCTGGAAAATAAGTATTACTATGTTTACCTTTTGGCACGTTGAAGTTGCCATTTCTGTTATATCTGCAAAGACCATTGAAGCAATGTCGATTTAGCCAAATAAATTTTGCTGCTTGTTCTAATGTGTGCCTTTTAGATGATAGATTAAACTGGTTTCTTAATTCATAAAAATCAACTTCGCTATCAAAAAGTGCTTTGGTTTCATTTATCAATATTGTTGCATCACTTTTTAACCAACGATAAACGTTAATTAAATCACTGTTGCTATCCGTTAAAATATAACTTTTGGCATCGACATTAATAAAAACATTACCAGCGCCAACAAATGGCTCAATAAATCGTCCGTTGGTTGGCAAATAAGATAGTAATAACTCAATAATGCGACCTTTTCCTCCCGGCCACTTTAAAAACGATTTTTTAATATTCATTTGTGCTCCTTAATCTATATGCATTTTGTTTGTTTGAAATTTAAAAGATTTGGGACAACTGTCCAGTTTAATTATTGATTAGTAAAATTTGTTCTTCTTATTCGTCATTGAGTTCCAATTCAATAATATCTACTGCTCTATCCACATCTAAATGATATGCATCAATGGTTTCACAAATCATGACTGCATCACCACATGAAATATTAACAGTTAGATTACGGTTTAAGATTGTTGCCAGCTCATTAGGAACAATAATCACTTGCATGTTATAACTAGCAATTAATCCAAATAGATAACAATATAACCGAATGACTTTAAGTGATTTTGATTGAAATTCATCAAACATATTTTTATTCTCAATTGTGTTATCAAATTTAATATTAGAAGCCGTTAGCCTATGACAATTTGGACGCATGGTGGATCGTTGCGACAATATTTCTTTCGCTGTGTTTTTTACTAATTAACCTTTGCTGGTCTTTTAATTGCTGACAGTCAATGCAAAGCTGACATCCTTCAATTAATTGACGGCGTTTTCAGGGAGCGATACGTTGCATTAAATGCAGTGTGTTGCTGAGTTACCTTGAAACGTTTTGCGATTAGCAATTAGATTATCGAGCTCTAATTAAACGATATCATTCGTTCGTTTGATAACATCATGCATTAGGCCACGTTTTCATAATTCTTTTGCCGCATTGCTTCGGCTTCTTGTTCAAGAAGTTCAGCAGACTCGATTGGTGATAAGTAATCAGTTCGAATGTGAGCCGCTAACCGTTCAAGTTTTGCTGTAAATAGGTCACACAGTCCAGTCTTAGTTTCTTCTCTAGCCTGTTTTAATGCTTGCAGTAATACATCCTCGTTAACTATTGTCATATTCATTTATGCCACCTGTTTTGTTTCTTTTATAAAGTCGGCAGATTCGCAGATTGCGAACGCATCAATAATTGATTGCAAACGACACAATCCCTTTTTTAGGTTGTCGATTTCTTTATCGGTCAGATCGTCATATCGCATTTCCCAAGTGTGGGAAAATTGACTATCTGCGTTGTAAATGATGGTTGTGCGCTGCTTGATACCTGATGCTGCTAGCAATAACCGTTTTTGCCCAGGCTTTAAATTATTAAAAGCTGATCTGGCCAAGCTACGCTTACCGCTTATTAATAAGTGAAGGTTACGGAGGTACTCAAGATTGCGAGCGCGTTGAAAGTTGTTCATGCTTATTACCTGTTAGTGGCTGATGCAATTTAATTGCTTGCCCATTCGGTTTCTCAACCCAACCTTTAGGGTTATGGTTATTAATCTGAATAAAAATTAAAGCCGGTTTATTAGCGACTTTGGAACTCAAATAGATTACATGACTCATGGCTAAACCTTTTAAATGTTAATCGTTGGGCTTCTGTCCGCCAGCGCTTCAGCAACTAAAGCCGCATTATTGATTAAAATAATTGATCGCTTGCCAGTGATATTCTTTTTGCGAATTGGTAAATACCCCTTATGGACATAATCTTTTATAGTTTTTTCTTTCATTCCAGAATGTTTTGCATATTCTTCAACAGTCATATATGCAGCACCGAAAGTTATTGATAAATCTTGTTTCATAGTGCATTATTTCCTCTAACTGGTTTATATTCGATTATATTTGGTTTGATTAGTGTAAAAAAATAACCTAATCGGTATTTTTTATTATGAATACCTTTTAGGTTTATGTCAATACCTTACAGGTATGTTTTCTTTTTGGTATTCTGGGAGTTAATATGATTCAATTTGATAGTGCTAAAAACATAATAGATAGAATGGTTAGCGCTTACAGATTAAAAACAATGAAAGCGTTATGTGAATATTTTGGCGTGGGAATTAGCGTTCTCTCCAATAGAGTTGTCAGAAATACAATTCCAGCAGAATACATAATACAGTGCGCATTAGATACGGGAGCTAATCTGTTATGGCTTTGCACTGGCGAAGGTAAATCAAACATTGATGGAGTAAAAACAGAAAAAAAAACAATTGAAATAACAAGCGAAACATTAGAAAAATTAGAACGTATTGCGGCATTAAAAAATAGCAGCGCAATAACTGATGATGAATATCAATTATTAAAGGCGAGCATTTTAAAAAATACTTAATCATAAAAAATGGGTAAGGTTTAGGTTGGATGATAAATATTTAGGTGAATATCATGATTGAAATAAACACGCTCGCTGATATTGAATCTTTAACCGAAACAGAAGAGATTGAGGTTAAATCTGCACAAGGGAAAGATCACCAAGGTCAATTACCCAAAGATTTTTGGCCCACTTATTCAGCAATGGCAAATTCTAAAGGTGGTTGGGTTATTCTTGGAGTGGAAGAAAAATCCAATAAGTTTAATCTTATTGGTATTAAAGATGTAACAAAAATTAAGAAAGAGTTAGTTACTGCATTAAATAATAAAGAAAAAGTTAATTATAATTTATTAACCGACAAAGATATTTTAGAAAAAAGTATTGATAACAAAACGATATTAATTATTCGTATTCATCCAGCAACCAGAGATAAAAAACCTATTTATATTAACAATAGCATCGTTAATGCTTATATCCGAATGAATGATAGTGACATTAAATGCGATGAAGCAAAAATACGGCAAATGATTTTAGAACAAGATCCACAAGGAACAGACTCTCGTATTTTAGATAATTTTACGATTGATGATATTGAAATAGAAAGCTTACAAAAATACAGAAATATATTCTCTGCTAGGCATCCAGAACATCCTTTTTTAAAAGAAAATTTGCTTTCATTTTTAAGCAAAATTGGCGGGTGGAGAAAAGATCGATACACGAAAAAAGAAGGGTTAACCATTGCAGGATTACTCATGTTTGGTAAATGGGATGCCATTACAGAAATTATCCCCAAATATTCTGTTGATTATATAGAGCGACCTGAAAACAAAATAGATACACGTTGGATAGATCGCGTATTTTATGATGGCAGCTGGTCAGGAAATGTTTTTGACTTTTATCAACTTGTTTATCCAAAATTAGTGTCAGATTTAAAAGTACCTTTCAATATTAAAGATGGTGTACGTCAATCTGATTCAGGTATACATCAAGCACTTCGTGAGGCTTTAGTTAATACCTTAGTTCACGCTGATTACTTAACAGGCAGAGTTTCCATTTTAGTGGTTAAAAGACCTGATATGTTTGGTTTTAGAAATCCTGGTCTAATGCTCATATCTAAAGAAGATGCAATAAAGGGAGGGAACAGTGAATGTCGCAACCAAAAAATGCAACAAATGTTTTTATATATTGGTTTAGGGGAGCGAGCGGGTTCCGGAGTTCCGCGAATATACTCAGGTTGGGAACAAGCTAATTGGAAAGTTCCCAATTTAAGAGAAAAATATGATATCGAGCAGACTTTATTAGAGTTATCAACGACAAGCTTAATACCCCATAATATTGTCGACTATTTAGTTAAAAAATTTGGATATGACAATTTTTCAAAATTAGATGATTTTGAAAAAATGATATTGGCTACAACCGCACAAGAAAATTGGATAAATCACCAACGAGCTTGTGAGTTAACCTCTAAGCATTCAAGAGAGGTCACGCTCGCCTTACCTAATTTAGAAAGAAAAGGATTCCTTATATCTCAAGGAGAGAAAAAAAATAAAATATATAAGTTATTTGGTGAAGAAGAGTTGCTTATGCCAGAAGATATTCTTTATGCTAATGATGGTGAAATTATTGAACATGACCAAATATACAGAGATGGTTCTTTAACTTCAAGAAACAATAACTCCGGTTATAAAAATAAAAACTCCGGTTATAAAGATTCGGACTCCGGTTATAAAGATACTTCATCAGCCAATAAGGATTCAGTTGGAAGAATAATAGATGAACGTGTAGATAAGCCATTTATATTTGAGTTGACACAACTTGATAATGGGTTCCTTCAAAGTTTAGAAAAAATAGCCTCGCCAACCATAAAAAAGAGAATTACTTTTGATGAAATGAAAACGGTTTTAATTGCACTCTGTAAGGGGCACTATATCTCATTATCCGCTCTTGCTATATTAGTCAATAGAACTCCAGATAGATTACGACAAGGGTATGTTAAACAATTAACTAAAGATGGCGTTCTTCGTATGGCATTTCCTCATGTACCAAATATTCCTAAACAAGGTTATACCACAGTGGAAGAGCATTAGGAGTCTTGATATAAAGTGAGTGTAAGAAAACAAAGTAATGGCAAATGGCTATTTGAAAAATACCTAGAGGGTGGGCGTAGAATTCGTAAAACGTTCACAACAAAAGGTGAAGCACTTGCTTATGAAGCCTATATTGAAGAACAAGTAGCTATTAAGCCGTGGATTGCTGAAAAGCAAGATCGGCGAAGAATATCTGATTTAGTTAATACCTGGTATCAATCACATGGGCAAACACTAAAAGATGGAAAGCGTGTAAAAAAGATTCTTGAGTTTATTTGCCAGTCAACTAATGATCCATTAGTTGGCGATTTTACGACTAAAACATTTACTAATTATCGAAAAAAACGCATGATTGGCGAACTGTATAGAACCGATTCAGTAAAAACAGTGTCATTACGTACGTTAAACCTCGAATTGGTTTATCTTCGTGCCATGTTTAATGAATTGGCTCGATTAGGAGAGTGGGAACGCCCGAACCCCGTTGAAAATATCAAACAGTTTAAAACTGATGAATCTGAAATGGCGTTTTTAACTAATGATCAAATAAAACTATTATTAAATGAATGTCAAAATAGCAACGTTACGTATTTATCATTAATGGTAAAAATAGGACTTTCAACAGGAGCAAGGTGGTCAGAAATAGCCAATCTAAAATTATCTCAAATCACGCCATATAAAATTACATACATTAAGACAAAAGGAAGGCGTAATCGAACTGTTCCAATAACAAAAGAACTATATGACCAGATCCCAAAAGAAAACAAAAAAATATTTAGAGGTACACATGAAAACGCATTTAAAAGAGCGATTGACAGAACAGGAATAGAGTTGCCTGATGGGCAATTAACTCATGTATTGCGCCACACTTTTGCTAGTCATTTTATGATGAATGGTGGAAATATACTTGTTTTGCAAAAGATACTTGGCCATACAGACATAAAAACAACGATGAGATACGCCCATCTTGCTCCCGATCATCTAGAAGAAGCAACCACATTAAACCCATTATTTAATATAAAATAAATGGCGGTAAATTGGCGGTTGAGTTCAGTTATACTCGGTTTTTGTCAGTTATATTTAGATTTTAGCTAATTAATTTTAGTTTAAATTATTGATTTTAAAAGGGCAGTATTAGAATTCTTATTCCGCAACTGAGTGATTGTTACTCTTGCATCCAAGCCATATAGTCATTTACTTGATGATTTTTTGCTAGAATGTAGCTTTAATTAAAAACAAAATAGCCATTTTTCCTTACTGAACAAATAATTGATTTTAATTAAAAAATATAATAAATCAATTATTTAATTAAGTTGTTTTAATTGTAAACC
>NZ_LZGR01000020.1:0-8370 GCF_001690255.1 Gilliamella sp. App2-1 | reverse complement strand
TTTTTTTATTACTCATATGACTATAAGTAAATAAAATTATTGACCAATATCACAGAAATTATAAAAAAAATTTTGATTAATATTGAATCAATATAATATCTATTGAAAATATAAATAAAAGGAAGGAATATGTTATGAATAAAAGTAAATTAAAATTTGTAGCGATTGTGAGTAGTATTATCCTAAGTACTTCAACTGCTTTTGCTTCACTTGAAGATGCAAAAGAGTTAAAGATGATTAGCTATAATGTTTACAATGGCATGAAGTTAGATGAATCAGAAGGAAAACAAAAGTTTATTGAATGGGCAAAGGTACAAGACGCCGATATTATTGCTTGGCAAGAAATGAACTTTTTTACTCGCGAAAAACTCGAAAAATTTGCTGCCAGTTTTGGACATAAATATGCCGTATTATTAAAAGAATCTCCTAATGACGCGGCGTTTTTTCCTGTTGCGATTACTTCAAAGTATCCAATCATTAATGTTAGTAAAGTGGTTGATAATATGTGGCATGGTGCTTTATATGCAGATATTGGAAAATATCACTTTGTTATTACACATATGAATCCATTTTGGACAGCAAAAAGAATAGACGAAATAAATCTGATCATAGATTCAATAAAATATAGTCGTGATCCTAAAGGGAAATGGATTATAGCGGGTGATTTAAATTCATTTTCGCCAGCTGATGAATCCGAATATGACAAAAGTAATTTGCTTGAAGATATAAAAGAGAAACAAAAAAATCGCCCAATTTTAGAAAACCTCGTTGATGGTAAGTTAAGCTACACAGTGCAACAAAACCTTCTTGATGCCGGTTTTATTGATGCTTTAAAATTAAAAAATAAAAGTTTTATTGCTACCGCTCCAACCAATGTATTTTATGATCAAGCATCGACACCATTACGCTATGATTATATTTATGTCTCGCCAAGACTTAAAAATGATGTAATGGATGTAAAAGTGTTAAAAGATGATTTTACTAATAAATACTCAGATCACTATCCAGTGCAAATCATTATAAAAAATAATTAGTTTTAAAATTAACTGAAAGAGAAAGCTATTCTATATAAAGGTAGCTTTTTTCAGCCATCTTAGTTTGTACTTTTGAATGATAACTTACTCAATATAAAGATGCTATCTTTCTAACTGTCTTGGTTTATGATTAATGTCGAAGGGTTAGGTTGTTTTTACCAGCTAAAACTAGTTGCCGCAAATTGTCTATTGAGTAACAATGTTTTATCGTGATAGAAAAAATTTATTAGACCCCATTCCTCATTTTAGTAGATAATTTTGTTAATTTACTATCCAATTTTAAAATTGGACTAGTGATAAATAATTTCAATGTGAAGATTTTATAGTCCTTTATTGTAAGCATCAAAATGTATCACTAAGATAATGAAGTTAGCTTGAGCAATGTTTACTAGCTCGTGAGACAGTTTTATGTTGTTAAAAATTCTCCTCTAAACTATGAATAGATGGAGTTGTTTACAGGTAGAGTTATGTCATTTTCCCAAATTCGTATTAATTTAAAATCACTATTCCACCTGGTGGTGGATAGTGATTATTGATTTTAACTTTGATTAGTTAAAAACAATTTAAGCGATGGATTATGCGTTTCGTTATGAAAACCATAGCCTAGCTCGGTTAGGTGTTGGTTAAACTGGTTAAGGGTTGTTTCGTCGATTTCAAACGCGGCAAGTACTCGTCCATAATCGGTGCCGTGGCTACGGTAATGGAACATTGAGATATTCCAATTGGTACCTAATGTTTGTAGGAATTTAAGCAAAGCCCCTTGCGATTCAGGAAATTCAAAACTGTATACTTGCTCTAGTATTGGTTTGCAAGGCTTGCCACCAATCATATAGCGTACATGCAGTTTTGCCATTTCATCTTCGGTTAGATCCACAACCGAATAACCTGTTGCACTTAATTCTTGTATGATTTCATCTTTCTCATTACTTTGAGACATTTTAATCCCTACAAAAATACAAGCGGATTTATCATCATGATAACGATAATTAAATTCGGTCACCGAGCGCCCACCTAGAAGCTGACAAAATGTTAAAAAACTGCCTTTTTTTTCTGGGATAGTGACCGCTAGCAGGACTTCGCGTTTTTCACCGAGTTCGCAACGTTCAGACACATAACGTAAGTTATGGAAGTTTAGATTGGCGCCAGATAATATATGGGCAAGGTTTTCGCCACAAATATTGTGTTGTTCAACGTATTTTTTTAAACCCGCTAATGCAACAGCTCCAGAGGGTTCAGCAATGGCTCGCACATCATCAAATAAGTCTTTCACTGCGGCGCAAATTTCGTCGCTATCAACGGTAATAATATCATCAATATATTGCTGACAAAGCCTGAAAGTTTCCTCGCCAATTCGTTTAACGGCAACCCCTTCAGCAAATAGCCCAACGCGGCTTAAATCAACAGGTTTGCCTGCGTCGAGTGCCGCTTTTAAGCAAGCGGCATCAGCAGGTTCAACGGCAATGATTTTGATTGATGGCATGATTTGTTTGATTAATACCGCCACACCCGCAGCAAGCCCGCCCCCGCCGACCGGCACAAAAATACGATCGAGTTTGGCGTTTTGTTGTAATAATTCCATGGCAATACTGCCTTGCCCAGCAATCACAAGCGGGTGATCAAACGGTGGAATAAAGATGCGTTTTTGTTCTTTTGCTAGTTCCATGGCTTTCGCTTTAGCTTCGTCAAAATTGGCGCCATAAAGGAGTACTTCGCCACCAAAGCTTTTGACTGCTTCAACTTTTATGTCGGCGGTGGTTAATGGCATGACGATTAATGAGTTTATGCCTAATTTTGTGGCCGAAAAAGCCACGCCTTGTGCATGGTTGCCAGCCGATGCGGCAATAACGCCACATTTGCGTTCGTCTTCATTTAGACTGGCTATCATTGCTTGGGCACCACGGATTTTGAAACTGTGGACTAATTGCCGATCTTCGCGCTTTACAAAAATTTGGTTTTTTAATCGTGTCGAGATTTTTTCCATCTTTTCTAGCGGGGTGACTTCGGCCACGTCGTATACGGCGCTACAGAGTGTTGCTTTTAAGTAATCGGCACCAGTGAGCTTGTTGTTATTTTGTTGTTTCACGTTAACCACCTAGTTTGCTTTTATCACGAACGGCACCTTTATCTGCACTGGTTGCTAAACTGGCGTAAGCCTTTAATGCATAAGAGACATAGCGATCGCGATTGTGAGGGGTAAAGGCTTTGTCGCCACGGGCAAGTTCGGCTACGCGGCGGCGTTCAAGTTCATCATCAGGGACTTTTAATACTAATTTTCGATTTGGAATGTCAATATCAATAATATCTCCATCGCGCACAAGACCAATAATACCGCCATTTGCGGCTTCGGGTGAGATATGACCGATTGATAAGCCCGAAGATCCACCCGAAAATCTGCCATCGGTAATCAGTGCACAGGATTTACCCAGACCCATTGATTTTAAATAGCTTGTTGGGTAAAGCATCTCTTGCATTCCCGGGCCACCTTTTGGGCCTTCGTAAATAATAACAACTACATCACCAGCCACAACCTTGCCCCCTAAAATGGCCTCAACGGCATCTTCTTGGCTTTCAAATACTTTGGCAGGGCCTTGGAAAACTAAATTTTCAGCAGCGACCCCTGCGGTTTTAACAATTGCACCATCAAGGGCTACGTTGCCATAGAGTGTAGCAAGTCCGCCATCTTGGCTATAGGCGTGGGCTTTATCGCGAATACAACCATTTACACGGTCGTTGTCAAGTGTCTCCCAATAGCAATCTTGCGAGAACGCTTTGGTAGTGCGAATGCCTGCTGGCCCACTGCGATACATTTTTTTGACCGTTTCGTCATCCGTCTGCCTGATATCATATTTTGCAAAGGTTTCTTCTAATGACAGGCCAAGTACATTATGAACATTGCGATTGAGTAAATCCGCTTTATCCAATTCAGACATAATGGCGACAACTCCACCTGCACGGTGTACATCCTCCATATGATATAACTGAGTACTCGGTGCGACTTTACATAAATGTGGTACTTTACGTGATAGTCTGTCGATATCAGACATGGTGAAGTCGATGTCGCCTTCTTGCGCGGTGGCAAGTAAATGCAGTACCGTATTGGTTGACCCCCCCATAGCAATGTCAAGCGACATGGCATTTTCGTAAGCGGCTTTAGTGGCAATTGAGCGTGGTAGATACGAATCATCATCATGTTCGTAATAGCGTTTTGTGATCTCAACAATGCGCTTAGCGGCATTTAAAAAGAGCTGTTCACGTTGTTTGTGGGTAGCAACTAATGAGCCATTACCCGGTAGTGAAAGTCCTAGTGCTTCGGTTAAGCAGTTCATGGAATTGGCGGTAAACATGCCAGAACAAGAGCCGCAAGTCGGGCAAGCGGATTCTTCAATCGCTTTGCTATCTTCGTCACTGACATTTGGGTTGGCGCTTTGAATCATAGCATCAACAAGATCTAATTTAATAATTTGATCGGAAAGTTTGGTTTTGCCCGCTTCCATTGGTCCGCCAGAGACAAACACAGTTGGAATATTTAAACGAAGCGAGGCCATTAACATGCCGGGGGTGATTTTGTCGCAGTTTGAGATGCAGATCATAGCATCAGCACAATGCGCGTTAACCATATATTCAACAGAATCAGCAATGAGTTCACGCGATGGTAATGAGTACAGCATACCCCCATGCCCCATAGCTATGCCATCATCAACGGCGATGGTGTTAAATTCTTTGGCAATACCACCCGATGCTTCAATTTGTTTGGTAACCAGTTGACCAATGTCTTTTAAATGGACATGTCCCGGTACGAATTGCGTGAATGAGTTGACCACCGCAATGATGGGTTTACCAAAGTCTTCATTTTTTACGCCAGTTGCACGCCATAATGCGCGGGCGCCAGCCATGTTTCGGCCTTCGACTGACGTTGCTGAACGATATTTAGGCATTTCTTGCTCCCAATTTTTTATGCAAGTGACCGTGTTTAACGGTCTGTAGTTCTTTAAAATCAATCATTAAGTGAAAATGTTATCCGCCAAGTGAGTTGGCGGCTTTTGATTTTTCGTTTTATTTAATCAGATCTAACCAACCATATTTATCTTCGGTTTTACCATTAAATAAGCCAAAGAATGCTTGTTGAATTTGTTTAGTGATTGGACCACAGCGACCAATGCCAACTTGAATGCGATCAACACTACGCACAGGGGTAATTTCGGCCGCAGTGCCTGTCATAAACACTTCATCGGCTAAATAAAGTGATTCACGGGATAGTGTTTGTTCACGCACTTCAATACCTATATCGCGCGCGAGTGTTAATACCGCATCACGTGTAATGCCCGGTAGAGCCGATGACGATAAAACAGGGGTATATAAAATACTGTCTTTAATGATAAATAGGTTTTCGCCAGCACCTTCAGATAGGTGACCATGCACGTCTAATGCAATACCTTCTTGGAAGCCGTTAGCACGAGCTTCAGATCCAATTAATAATGACGATAAATAGTTACCGCCCGCTTTAGCCGCCGCTGGAATGGTGTTTGATGCAACACGATTCCAAGAGGAGACCATGGCATCAATACCTTGATCTAAGGCCTCTTCGCCTAAATAGGCACCCCATGGAAATGCGGCAATCATGACATCGGTTTTGTAACCTTCAGGTGGGTTAACGCCCATACCCACATCACCAATAAAGACTAATGGGCGAATATAAGCGCTTTCTAATTTGTTTTTCTTGATCGTTTGGCGTGTGGCTTCCATGATTTCTTCCAGCGAATAAGAAACAGGAAAACGATAAATCTTGGCTGAATTTAATAATCTTTGGGCATGTTCTTTATGACGAAATATGGCTGGTCCTTTGTGCGTATTATAACAACGGACACCTTCAAATACGGAGGTACCATAATGTAAGGCATGTGACATCACATGTACTTTGGCATCCGCCCATGGAATCATTTCGCCATTCAACCAAATATAATCTGATTTTGCTGTAGAACTCATTTTGTTTTCCTCTTTATTTTTCAATTTGCTAAGCAGGTACTTTGCTTTAGGTATTTGTACTTTAACAGTCAAGCATTATACTACGCTTGTTTATTTAACTTATTATTTAACAATAAGTTGTTTATAAAAATGATTATTCAACCGCGATGACATCTTCTAATTTTGCTACTTGGTTTTGTAATGTCGATAGCGGTCTTTCAGTGGTTAATATTAATGTCATAGTCAGTGTATTGTTTTCAATTGTTTGCATTTGCATTGATTGAATATGTCCACCTCGATGCCGGATAACTCGTAATATACGTTCAAGTGATCCCAATTTGTCATAAGCCTTTATGGCCAATTGATATTGTGCTTGTTCGTTCATTGCTTACTCCTTGCAACTTTTGTCTAGCATGTTTTCGTTTGCTGCCCCAGGGGGTACTAGTGGCCATACGTTTTCTAATTCATCTATGCAAACATGTAATAGGTAAGCGCCTGTTGAGTTAAATAAGTTATCAAGCGCTGTATCAATTTGTGATTTTTTGCTGATGCTTTGCCCTGGTATGTCAAACGCTTTGGCTAACATTAAAAAATCGGGATTGTCTGATAGATTTGTTTCGCTGTATCTTTCATTAAAAAATAACTCTTGCCATTGGCGAACCATGCCTAGACGTTGGTTATCAATTAATACGATTTTTATGGGTAGTTGTTTGCGTTTAATGGTGGTGAGTTCTTGGACATTCATCATAAAAGATCCATCACCCGATACACAAATCACACAATCATTTGGTCTTGCCATTTGCGCACCAACAGCGGCCGGTAAACCAAATCCCATTGTGCCAAGCCCACTTGATGTAATGAAGTTTTGAGGATGGGTAAAGCGCATATGCTGGGCTGTCCACATTTGGTGTTGTCCAACATCGGTAGTAATAATCGTAGACGCTGTTTTTTTTTCTGAGAGAGTTTTTAATAAAGCAGGAGCGTAGATCGCTTCGCCTGGATGATCGTAACGAGTTGGGTGCTCTGCTTTTAATTGATTAACTTTTTTATGCCACTCGTGAATCGAAACTGTTTGATTTAGTTGTGGTAAAACTTGCTTTATATCGCCTTGTAATCCTAAATGGGTTTGGCGTAATTTGTTGATTTCGGCCTGATCGATATCTATATGAAGTACTTTAGCATGTCGAGCAAATTCATTAAGGTTGCCGGTCACTCTATCATCAAATCGAACACCTAAGGCAATTAACAAATCACACTCTTGTACGGCTAAATTGGCAGCTTTGGCGCCGTGCATACCAATTAATCCTAAGTAATAAGGATTATTCAAATCGGCAACCCCAAGTCCTTTTAAGGTTGATACACTTGGAATGTGTGTTAAGGCCATAAAGTCTCTTAGCTCGGATATGGCGCCAGAAAGTCCAACACCACCACCAATGTAAAGTATCGGTTTTTGGGCTTGGGCGATCATTTCTTTGGCTTGTTTTATATCATTTGGCAAGATTGAGTATAGTTGTGTTTTATCTTGTGCGGTTTGTAATGTGGATGGCGTGAAATATTGTTGATAGTCAAGGTTTGCAAGTTGTATATCTTTGGGCACATCAATCAATATTGGCCCCGGCCTGTCCGAACTGGCTAAGTTAAAAGCCTGCTCCAAGGTGTTAGGCAAGTCTTTTGCATCGTCGATTAAATAACTGTGTTTGGTACAAGCTAGTGATAATCCTAAAACATCCACTTCTTGAAAAGCGTCTGTACCAATTAGTTTGGTTGGTACTTGCCCTGTTATGGCAACAATCGGCACTGAATCAATTAAAGCATCGGCAAGGCCAGTAATGATGTTGGTTGCGCCGGGGCCGGAGGTGGCAATACAAACACCCGTTTTCCCTGTGGCTCTAGCATAGCCAATGGCGGCCATTGCAGCACCTTGTTCGTGGCGACAAAGGACATGCTCAATTCCACCATCATAAAGAGCGTCATATAGAGGCATAATTTGTCCACCGGGATATCCAAAAACGGTGGTAACGCCTTTTTCTTTTAAGGTTTTTACTATCCACTGTGTTCCTAACATTTATGCCTCACTTGTTTTTGTTCATTTACTGTTTATAAAACATTGTTTATAAGCGTTTATAAAAAATTTTCATAAAAAAACCCCCGCTTTTTGGAGAGCGGGGGTTTTTGATTTTATGTATAAACATATTTTTAATTCAAAAAACGCCCCCGCGTTGGAATAATGACCACGCTGACAATCATGTTGATGAGGACGATTTTGAGTGAAAATTTCATATTGCTATTATTATATAGTTAAATTTTTTGTTATTTTTAACAAAATACTCGTTTTAAAAAAAAGTGCAATAGTTTTTTGTTGTTTTTGTTATGT
>NZ_LZGR01000019.1:0-60054 GCF_001690255.1 Gilliamella sp. App2-1 | reverse complement strand
TATTATTAGGAGCTAGCGCTATATTTTTATTAGCCAGTTCAGGTTTTGTAATAGGCTTTGGCGTTATATTCTCATTAGTGGGGTTATACCTAATTGCTTTGAGTAAAGAATACGATAATTTTACCCTTATCGATCACTGGTTAAACCGTTGTTATTTTGGGGTGCAAAAAGAGTTTGCCTATTTGGGGTACGACGCTTATCACGAAGAGCAAAAGACATTTGTCGGTTTTGGTCATTCGGTGAATGACTATTTGGTTGCGGTGTCAGGCATTGAAACTTTTATCATCTTTAAAAAACCAAGTTCATTTAGTGGGATGAAGCTATATCATCGTCACCTCTATTTTTATTTAACATACCCAAACTGCGCTGCTATTGCCCAAAAGCCGTTACAGGCTTCAGTTAAATTAGTTGGCAAGAATGGGCAAAGTTATGAGGATATGATTGAATCTCGCTTTAATATCAGTTTAACAGGGGTAAATCACGACTCAGGAGAGGCGCACTCCCCAATCCACCTAAACGAAGATAAAGCCAAAGAAACCCTAAAAATCACCGAATATGTCACCACCGATAAAAACTACTTTATCAACCGCTATGAAACAAAAACCTTTAAAACCCTCACTCAGGGCAAAGCGGTATGGCAATCTAATTTTACCGATATTGAAAAAATCGAAGTAAAAGAGCCCGATCCTAACCAGCCAGAAAGTCACCTAACGGTAATAACCTGGGTAGCGGGCACCTTTGCTTATGATCTAATAAATAACTATCAAATCAATATCAGCCCTAATGCACAAGATGATGACGAAATTCCACTTATCATTAACCGAAGCAGTAACCAATTTCATGAAGAATAAATAAAAGGAGAATAAAATGCCATCAAAATACCGTCCACAAATTTTTGGTTGGTTTGGGGATCTAGATAAAGGTCCTTATAGTGTGCCCCTGCATGATCGTCGCTTAAGTTATGCTAATAATAACTATTGTGCCTTTATTCGTAAGATTCCTTCTGATCAAGTTTTTTATTTATGTATTTACATCATTGCTGTTATTCTTTTATGCTCTGCAGTGGTTATATTATCTATATTGACTTATTTATGTAATCCAATTTTAGAAACTAACATGTTTTTAGCAGCGTTAAGTGGTGTTATTTTATGCTTTATTGCTATGTATTTTGTTATTCCAGAAATCTATCATAATCTATTTTCCCGTCGTGGTAGCCCTATTATATTTAACCGTAAAACGAGTAAAGTCTATGTTAACGAAAGTGACTTTTTTAACTTTAAGTTTTTACGCCATCCCGCAGTATTTTTACAACCGAAAAAACGCCGTATCAAAGAATATGATTGGGATGATTTGCACGGTGTTATTATTCATAATATGTCACGTAATGCCTTAACTTCAACCGTGTTAATGGTGTGCCAACCGGGCACGCATCAAGTGATTGATCATATCATGCTAGATCCTGCCCGAGCGGGCGCTGGTAGTACATTTGTTTGGGGTTGGATCAATAGTTTTATGGTGCATTATAAATCTGCCAATATCGATGACGGTGAATACCGATCAGATCAAGAAGCGGAATTTAAAGCCCATAGGATTGACGGTCAAGGCTGGCCCGAATGGATGGTTGAAGCGTTTAATGCCACATCATTAGAAGAGTTAGCTGAAATTAAACAACGGCACAATATAACGGAATAGCTAAGATGATGACGAAATCCCACTTATCATAAATCGCAGCAGCAACCCATTTCACGATGAATAAATAAAAAGGAGAGTCATCATGCCATCAAAATACCGTCCACAAATTTTTGGTTGGTTTGGCGATCTGGATAAAGGTCCACGTTTAGTGCCCCTGCATGACGATCGTTTAAGCTATGCCAATAATAACTATTGTGCCTTTATTCGTCAGGATCACAATGATCAGATTTTTTATGCTTGCCTTTATTTTGTTGCTATTATTTGTGGGAGTGGAGCTATCATTGGATGTCTTTGGTTGTTGGTACACCATGATAGCTCTAAAATAGAATTTATTGATATAGTAGTAATTTTGGGTTTTATTATCTGTTGTATCGGTATGTATTATGCTGTTCCTCAACTGTATCATAATCTATTCTCCCGTCGTGGTAGCCCTATTATATTTAACCGTAAAACAGGTAAAGTCTATGTTAACGAAAGTTATTTTTTTAACTTTAAAGTATTACGCCGTCCTGCGGTATTTTTACAACCGAAAAAACGCCGTATAAAGGAGTATGATTGGGATGATTTGCATGGTGTTATTATCCATAATATGTCGCGTAATGCTCTAACCTCGACCGTGTTAATGGTGTGCCAATCCGGTACGCATCAAGTGATTGATCATATCATGCTAGATCCTGCCCGAGCAGGCGCAGGGAGTACATTTGTTTGGGGTTGGATCAATAGTTTTATGTTTTTTTGTGATGTGGCCAATATCGATGATGGTGAATATAAATCAGATCAAGAAGCGGAATTTAAAGCCCATAGGATTGACGGTCAAGACTGGCCCGAATGGATGGTAGAAGCATTTAATGCCACATCATTAGCAGAGTTAGCTGAAATTAAACAACGGCACCATATAACGGAATAGCCCAAAAGCCGTTACAGTTTGGCAAGAATGGGCAAAGCCATAGATTTACTGTAAACAACGTGAGTAAATCCGATAGTTGATTAATTCAAATTAGACAAATTATGATTTCAAAATTATTTAATAATATACGACATAGCATTCGTTGGAACCTTTTCTTTACTTTAGGCTTTATTATGTTGTTTTGTCAGATTATTACCGTTCTTTAGTTATGGCCTGAAAGTAAAGAACAAATTGATACTTTGATTAGCTTAACTATAAGCCAAAATAAAATTGATGAAGTTGTTTAAGAAGAGCTAGAAGCCATTTTTGTTTTATTTTGTTCTGCGCTTTCAATGATGTTAGTCACACTATTTTTAGCATACCAACTCATCAAACGAATCATAAAACCAATTGAAATTTTAGAAAAAAATCTTAATCAGCGTACCGAAGAAAATCCAAAACTCATTGAACCAATCAGTAATATGGGGGAGATTAAATCGATTACATCCGTATTAAATAACCTTTTTTGTTAGGTTGAATAATACATTATCTCAAGAACGTCTTTTTACTGCTGATGTGTCTCACGAAATGCGAACACCTTTAGCGGGTATCCGTTTGCATTTAGAATTGTTAGAAAATAAACCTAAGATTGATTGTCGTGAATTAATTAGTCGTATAGATCGTTTAGTTAATACCGTCGAAAAGTTATTTTAATCATGTTTGCACGAGCCAGTCAAAATTTCACAAATGGTCAATATCAACATATTAGTTTTTATAATGATATTATGATTCGTCTGTTCGATGAGCTAACACAATTAACCTTAAAAAAACAGCAAAAACTTGAGTGGTATATAATTAATAAAGATCTTGTTTTTAATGGTGATGTGACCTTCATAAGACTGTTAGTGCGTAATTTGATCGAAGATAGTTATCACTACAGTCCAGATAACACCAAAATTATGGTAAGTTGTTATCAATATAAAAAGGACATCGTTATTACGGTCGAAGATGAAGGCAAGGAGATTGATGAATCTAAAAGCGAAAAACTGACCCAAGTTTTTTTTTGCATGGATCTCAAGCATAACGGTATTAGGCTTGGGGTAAGTATTGTCAACCGTATAGCTAAGTTACATCATGGCCTAAAAAATAGGCCCGATAATATGAAAGGTGCTATTGCACAATTTTGTATCATTGATTCACATCTTCAACTAAACGAGTGATTAATATATTGTGGCTATTTTCTTTAATCATTGATGTTAAAAAACGTTGCCAAGTTCGTTCAATTTTAGCTTTAGCAAAAAAAGGAATGTAAGTGGCAATAGGAATTAAGGTTGAGTTACCAATATTATCAATAATCACTAAACGGCTTTTTTCAGTACTTAAGTGTTGAAATAATATATTTTTGCTTTTTATTGTCATTGTAATAATGCGGTCTTTTAATAGGGCTGATTTTAAATTTTTTAATGATATAACTAAATCATCATAATATTGCTGAGTTAATTTTTTATTAGCAAGGTATTTTTCAAGAGGTATAGCTATTTCACCATTATAATCTCGAATAAGTTCGAAAACATGACCTTCACCATAACTTGTTGAAACAGGGCCATAATATTGGGCTAATGCACCCCATGAAACATTACGTTTAATAAGGTGCTTATAATAGCTGATTTCACGTTTTGTTTCTTCTTCTGCGCCATCATTATAATTGACTTTAATGCATTTATTGGGATTTTCTGGATGATGATAGCATTTGCGGTGTAAGCCTCTGCCTATATAATCTTCTTTAGAAAGTCGAATTGTATTGTTCATTTATATCAATATGTCGTTATTTAATGTTAAGTGAAAGTTTAACAGTAAGCTCTTCTTATCGCCATGATTTTTTCTTTTTTGCTCTAGCGCTTTTATATTATTTCTGTATAATGTTGCCACCCACGTTACGACAATGTTTTTCCCAACGTTGTTTGCGGTTATCAATATTAATATAACTACTCGAAGGGGTAAATTAATTAATAAAGGTAATCAAAAAGTGTAAATAAATCAAATGATTTATTAACGTGAGATTAATTTAAAAATTGGATAATTACGAATGAGTACTTTTTCAGCTAAACCAGAAACAGTTAAACGCGACTGGTATGTTGTTGATGCAGCAGGTAAAACGTTAGGTCGTTTAGCTACTGAAATCGCAAGCCGTTTGCGTGGTAAACACAAAGCAGAATATACGCCACATGTTGATACAGGTGATTATATTATCGTTATCAATGCAGAAAAAGTTGCTGTAACAGGCAAAAAACGCACTGATAAGATTTATTATCGTCATACTGGCTATATCGGTGGACTTAAAGAAGCGACTTTTAAAGAAATGATTGAACGTCATCCTGAACAAGTCATCGAAATTGCTGTAAAAGGCATGTTACCGAAAGGTCCTCTTGGTCGTGCAATGTACCGTAAACTAAAAGTTTATGCTGGTAATGAGCACAATCATGCGGCACAACAACCGCAAGTATTAGATATTTAAGGGGATAAAAGATGGCTGATAATCAATATTACGGTACAGGTCGCCGCAAAAGTTCTGCTGCTCGTGTATTTATCAAACCAGGTAGTGGTAACATCGTTATTAACAAACGTTCATTAGAACAATACTTTGGTCGTGATACTGCTCGTATGGTTGTTATGCAACCGTTAGAGTTAGTTGAAATGACTGACAAACTTGATCTTTACATCACGGTTAAAGGTGGTGGTATTTCAGGTCAAGCTGGTGCGATTCGTCACGGTATTACTCGTGCATTAATGGAATATGACGAGACTTTGCGTTCTGCGTTACGTCAAGCAGGCTTCGTAACTCGTGATGCACGTCAAGTTGAACGTAAAAAAGTGGGTCTACGCAAAGCACGTCGTCGTCCACAATTCAGCAAACGTTAATTTCAACATTACAAACACATTACAAGTTTGTTTCAAAAACCCAGTATTATCTGGGTTTTTTTATGCTGATTTTATTTATTTAAAAACAAAGTTCAGTAGGTTAAAAGTTTTAATAATGGAAGGTTACCTACACAATAAATATTCTTTGACTAGATAAATCTAAATAATTTGTTTTTCCGTTATACTAAAACGTATGATTTCCTGAAACTTCTTGCTAAAAATGTATTCTTCATGAAAAGAATTTAAGAAAATTTATTTTTTTTAACAATTTTGTTATCCAATTTGTTAGAATAACTACCAACAAGAATTATTTTAATTTTACATATTTGGAGTGAATATGGTTGTTGCTGTTAATAAACGTTCTGTAATGACATTATTTTGTGATACAACAGATATTTACGGGCATCAGATTCGTTTTGTTCTGGCAGAAAAAGGGGTAACTGCCGAAATAGAGTTTGTAACGGCAGATAATCTACCACAGGAATTATTGGATCTTAATCCCTACAGTTCAATTCCAACTTTAATTGATCGCGATCTTACGTTATATGAACCACATATTGCATTAGAATATCTTGATGAACGCTTTCCGCATCCACCATTAATGCCAGTTTATCCAATTGTTCGTGCAAATTCTCGTTTAACAATGTATCGCATTAAAAAAGAGTGGTATAGCGCTTACGAAATGATTATTGCCGATCCTAATAGCAATGTAGCCAAAACGGCTCGGAAAAATCTTCTTGATGATCTTATTTCAATTTCGGTTATGTTTAAAGAAAAAGATTATTTTATGAGTGATGATTTTACTTTATGTGATTGTTATTTTGCTCCATTACTTTGGCGTTTACCGTTACTTGATATTGAATTACCCAAAGTGGCTGAAAAGAATTATTTAGCTTATATGGCGCGAATTTTTGAGCGTCCTGCTTTTGTTAATTCATTAACCGAAGAAGAAAAAAAGATAAGATCATAATCAATTAAATTTATCTTTATTTACGATAATTTTAGACTAGGTGGTTTTAATGGAACTTGAGCAAATGACTCCACGTCGCCCTTATATATTTAGAGCTTTTTATGATTGGATTTTAGAAAACGACTTAACGCCTTATATTGTGGTGAATACTTCGGTATATGGAGTATTAGTGCCGCAGGAGTTTATCCAAAATAATCAAATCGTATTAAATATTGCTCCACAATCAGTCGGTCAATATTTAGCTACTAATGAACAAATTGAATTCAATGCTCGCTTTTCTGGTGTGCCTCAACACATTGTTGTGCCAATGGCGGCAATCGAGGCCATTTACGCCCGAGAAAACGGTGTTGGTATGGGATTTGAGGATGAACCACAATATCATGCAAAACGAGAAACTTCATCTCAACAACCGGTGCAATCTAAACCCAAACCTAATCCATTTCGTGTTGTAAAATAACTATTTTTGTTATCTAAAGATTTATTAAACTAACCAAATTATAAATTTGCTGTTGCTCACACTCATAAGTGAGCAGCTTCATATTACTTAACTAATGAATAAAACTATAGCTACCTTTAAAACATTTATCTGGTTCAATTTTTGTTAATTCATGATTGAGTATATTTCTTAGATTATTCAATATATGATATAGCAAAATAACCAATATAAAACTGAATAATGAGTAACGAAATTGAATTAAAGTTTGAAATCAATACCAGCGATATTGCTAGTTTAAAAAATTTTTTAGAACAATGGGCGGATTGTGACGAAGCTGAATTGTCGGCTATTTTATCAGCTAAACGAAGCTCTGCAAAACTGAATCTGATCAATACTTATTATGATACAAGAGGTTATTATTTGCGCAACAACCATTGTGGATTGCGAGTAAGGGAGTGCGAAGATAATAATAAAAAACAGTTTGAAATCACCTTAAAGTGTGATAGTAAATCTGTGGCTGGGTTACACGAACGTACAGAATTTAATGCCGAATTACCTAATTCAGAACCTGATTTAACTGTATTACCATATTCGGCATTGCCTGATAATTGTAATATTGGTTGGTTACAAAAAGATTTATTGCCTTTGTTTAGTACGAATTTTTTAAGACAAGCTTGGTTGATTTCGTTTGCGACTAGCGAAATTGAAGTGGTATTAGATCAAGGGGAAATTAAGTCAAATGGAAAAGTTAAAATCATTCAAGAAGTCGAGCTAGAGCTCAAACAAGGTAGTAAACAAGATTTACTTAATTTTGCTATTGAGCTAAGCCGATTTCATTTACATCTATTTTCACAAAGTAAAGCATCCAGAGGTTATCGATTATTGAATAATCAGTCGATAAGAAAATATCCTTATGACACCTCAATTCAATATGACATATCTAACTTACTCGAATTTTGGCAACAAAACGAAGAGTATGCATTAGAAGTGAATGATTTAGAAGGTTATCAACAAACGTTAAATCAGGTAGATCATCTATTGAAAGATAAATTGATATCTCACGAACCAGAATTTACCCAATGGCAAATGGCAAAATTATCTGTTCATTCAGTAAAAGATTTTGCTTATAGTGAGATAAACACTAAATTAAAGTTAATGTTAATTGCACTAATAAATCACTAATGGAATAAATTGAATAGAGATATAAAGAAAGTCCAATGAAACTATCGTTTTTCAAATTATCGAGTTTTACATCTTGTTTTGTTGGTTACTTGGGTCTTTTTAAGAATGCTATTCAATAGATAGATATTTATAATTAAGACTAACATATTTATCTACTTTATTTGTTGAGAGTTATCTACTTACACAGTACCGAAAATAAGTGTTAAGCTATTTTTAAAAAGATCGGGTACTATTAGTTAATCAACTTTGTAGGTGGGAAAGTAATATGCAACAAACAAATATTATTGGTGCTCAAAAGGTCAAAGTCATCGCTAAACTAGCACAATGCAATCCAACTCAAATACAAGCTAATCTGGATATTTTAGTTTACAGTGATTTTTTGGTGGATGCCTTTTATCGATTTCCACAGTGGTTTTCTGACATTGTAAAAAATTCACCACAAGCAGACGAAAGGCAGTATTACCAAACTTGGTTAAATGAAAAATTACTAACAGTTTCAGATGAAACTGAATTTATGAAGATATTAAGACAATTTCGTCGTTATATTTTAGTCCGGTTAGCGTGGTCTCAATTAGCACATATCAGCAATGATGAGCAGATTTTATTACAATTAAGTGAACTGGCTGAGGTGATCATTGTTACTGCTCGTGATTGGCTATATGAGCTAAGTTGTAAAGAATGGGGAATACCTTGTAATGCTCAAGGTGAACCACAGCCACTACTGGTTTTAGGTATGGGAAAACTAGGCGGTGGTGAGCTTAATTTTTCGTCCGATATTGATTTGATTTTTACTTATCCAGAGCATGGGCAAACACAAGGAGGGCGGCGAGAGCTAGATAATGCTGTATTCTTTACTCGATTAGGTCAACGTTTAATTAAAGCACTAGATCAAATAACTGAAGACGGTTTTGTCTACCGTGTTGATATGCGCTTGCGACCGCTTGGTGATGGTGGACCTTTGGTACTAAGTTTCTCTGCTATGGAGGATTACTACCAAGAACAAGGACGTGATTGGGAACGTTATGCAATGGTCAAAGCGAAGATACTTGGTTGCCAACAAGCACATTATACCATCGAACTTTACCAATTATTAAAACCGTTTATTTATCGCCGTTATATCGACTTTAGTGTATTACAATCATTACGTAATATGAAAAGTATGATTGAACGTGAAGTGCGCCGTCGCGAGTTAAAGAATAATATCAAACTTGGAGCTGGGGGTATTCGTGAGATAGAGTTTATTGTACAAGTCTTTCAACTCATTCGTGGTGGTCGAGTGGTTGGTTTGCAAACACGTTCACTGCTGGCGGCTTTACTGGTTATTGAACAAGAGTCATTACTTAACACTGACGAAGTAACCGTACTACGAGAAAATTATTTATTTTTACGTCGTTGTGAAAATATACTACAAGCTATTTGCGATGAACAAACTCAAACACTACCTGATGATGAGCTCGATCAATTACGTTTAGCCACAAGCATGGGATTTACTAATTGGGGGGAATTTGAACATAGCTTATCCAAACGAATGCAAATTAATCGACAAATCTTTAATGAACTTATTGGCGAAAATGAATCAGAATCAACCTTAACAACCAAACAATATAACGATCAATTTGACGATCTTTGGGTACCTGATCTTCAAATAAGCGATGTCAGCCAAATATTACCGGCTTTTTCAGATACAGAAGTTAAGCAACTTCATCAATTGCTGGTACAGTTTCGTGATGATATTGGTAAACGCACCATTGGTGTACGAGGGCGCGAAATACTCGATCAATTAATGCCACGTTTATTAGAGTCAATTTGTAGCGAAAAGACAGCAATAGTGGTTTTATCAAGAATTTTGCCTTTGCTGGTTAATATTGTCAGTCGCACTACTTATTTAGAGTTATTACTAGAATATTCGACTGCCTTAAAACAATTAATTCGCTTATGTAGTGCATCGCCAATGATTAGTGATCAACTTGCTCATTATCCTATATTGTTAGATGAACTTATTGATATTAATTCATTGTATCAAACCGTTGCGCCTGATGAGTATAAAAGTCAGCTCTATCAATATTTATTACGTATTCAAGTTGATGATGAAGAACAACAACTCGAAGCTTTACGACAATTTAAACAGATGCAATTACTGCATATAGCGGCTGCCGATGTTGAGAATGTATTAACCACCATGAAAGTAAGCGATCACCTAACTTATGTGGCTGAATCATTATTAGATTTTGTGGTGCAAATGGCATGGAATCAGATGGTTACCCGTTATGGAAGTCCAGAACATTTAGCCGATAATGATAAAGGATTAGTTGTGGTTGCATATGGCAAACTAGGTGGTTGGGAGCTAGGTTATGGATCAGATTTAGATTTAGTATTTTTGCATGATTGCCCTATCAACAGTATGACTAATGGTAGTAATAAACAGATCGATAGCCGTCAATTTTATTTGCGTTTAGTTCAGCGAATTATTCATTTATTTAATGTGCGCACTAGCTTTGGTATTTTATATGAAGTCGATGTAAGGCTTCGCCCTCAGGGCGATGCTGGGCTACTTGCATGTAGTTTAGATTCGTTCGCAGATTACCAAATGAATGAAGCGTGGACATGGGAACATCAAGCATTAGTGCGAGCCAGAGCAGTTTATGGTGAAGATGAATTAATTAAACGCTTTAACCAAATTCGTCGTAATGTACTTTGTAAAAAGCGTGATGAAAAAAAACTAAAAACAGAAGTTTGGCAAATGCGTAAAAAAATGAGAAGTCATCTTGGCACGACACAAGCTAATTTATTTAATTTAAAGATTGATGAGGGGGGAATTGGGGATATTGAGTTTTTATCGCAATATCTTGTGCTTAATTATGCTCATCAATATCCTAAAATGACAACGTGGAGCGATAATGTTCGAATTTTAGAACTTGCAACAAATTATCAAATCATGGACTGTCATGAAGCACAGCAGCTAACACAAGCTTATATCGACATGCGCAATAAAATTCATCAACTTGCCTTGCAATTACAACCTAGTACGGTTGATAACTCGCTATTTATACAAGAGAAAAAAATAGTCAACCAATGCTGGCAAAAATGGTTAACGTAGCAATTAATATTATTAATTTGCTCAAATGTATGGTTGATATCAATTTTTTTCAAAATCCAGCTTGTTAAGTTTGTTGTGTAATATAAATAAACATTAATGCCACTTTCGTGTCTAGTGGCATTAATTGAGAAAATAATTATCACAGGCAGGATATTAACGAACTATTTAGCTTCTTGCCATAAAATCATATCTTGACCTTTAAGCTCTGAAGCATCAAAACCTGCGATAGGTGCGATATCTTCGCGGTCAAAAGCGATATCGCCACCATTAACAGCAAGATCACCTTTTTTAATTCCTTTAAAATCAAATAAATTGGTATCACACAGATGGGATAGAGTGATATTTTGTGTTGCACGGAACATAGTTTCGATACGTCCAGGAAACTTTTTATCCCAATCATTGAGCATTTCTTTAATTACTTGTCTTTGTAAGTTTGGTTGTGAACCACAAAGATTACAAGGAATAATAGGGAATTGCTTGATTTCAGCATATCTAGCAATGTCTTTTTCTTTGCAATAAGCTAGTGGTCGAATAATGATATGTTCGCCTGAATCATTCATTAGTTTCGGTGGCATCGCTTTGAGTTTTCCACCATAGAACATATTTAAAAATAGTGTTTCTAAAATATCATCACGATGATGTCCAAGGGCTATTTTAGTTGCACCAAGCTCTGTGGCTGTACGGTATAAAATTCCTCGGCGTAGTCGTGAACAAAGCGAACAAGTTGTTTTACCTTCAGGTATCTTCTCTTTGACAATACCATAGGTGTTTTCTTGCACGATTTTGTATTCAATGCCTAGGGATTGCAAATACTGAGGTAAAACATCTTCAGGAAACCCCGGTTGCTTTTGATCTAAATTAACGGCAATTAGTTCAAAGTTTATGGGCGCACTGATTTTCAAGTTAATCAGAATATCAAGCAGAGTATAACTATCTTTACCACCTGATAAGCAAACCATAATACGATCACCTTTTTCGATCATATTAAAGTCAGCGATTGCCTCGCCAGTCAAACGACGCAATCGTTTGTGTAGTTTATTTTGATTATATATATTCATTACAATTCTATTGGTTATTCGACACGGCTCATATAACGGCGTTCAGCAATATGAATTTTGACTTTTTCGTGGTTATCAATATATTCAGGAACCTGAATAACAAGCCCTGTTGATAACGTAGCTGGTTTAGTTCGCGCACTGGCTGACGCCCCTTTAATACTTGGCGAAGTTTCAACAATTTCGAGATCAACCGTTTGCGGTAATTCTAAAGCAAGGACTTCGCCATCCGCCATTAGCACTTGAATACCATTCATGCCGCCTTCAGGAATAAACAGTAGCTCATCTTCTATTTGCTCTTTTTTGAAGATATAAGGGGTAAAATCTTCGTTATCCATAAACACATATTCATCGCCATCAATATACGAAAAACTAACAGGACGGCGCGATAGTTCAATTGTTTTGAGAATATCATCACCTTTAAAGCGTTCTTCAACTTTACCCCCATTTTTGACATCGGTAAAACGCATTTTATAAAGTGTACTTGCACCACGTGCGCTTGGACTTTGAACATCAATATCTTTAACAAGTAATAATTTACCATTATAGGCGACAGCATCGCCACGTTTTATTTCATTTGCTTTAGCCATAATATTTATTCTTCACTATTAATAAAAAGGATTAAAAATTAGCTCGCTATTTTACCGCTAACTTGCTATTGTCACCAACAAAATTTAACAAAGTTCCTCAAATTAAAGAAAAGCTATGACAGATTTATTTAAATGCAGGAAAAATTGTGGTGCTTGCTGTATTGCTCCATCCATTTCATCAACTATTCCTGGTATGCCTAAGGGGAAACCTGCCGGCGTTGCTTGCATTCATTTAGATAATAATTATCGATGTAAGCTGTTTTTGCATCCATCAAGACCAATAGTTTGTGGACGATTAAAACCATGCATCGAAATGTGTGGTAATAATAGAACGCAAGCATTGAATTATTTAACTCAATTAGAACAATTCACTAAAGGTTAGGTATTGCTTAAATTTAATAAAACAGCTTTATTATTAGAATTATTTATCTCGCACAGTATTTTTTTTGATAAACTTCCCGCACTTCATTATTTGATGATAAATATCAACAATTTTAAGATATATTTTAGCCACATATAGCTTTGTACATCAAATAAGTGACTAATTTTACGATTAAATTTAATCTTTTTAGATAGAAGAAAATGATTATGAAAAATAAATTAAAACGAGATTTAAAAGCCCGCCATTTAGCCATGATAGCTATTGGCGGCTCGATCGGAACTGGGCTATTTGTCGCATCAGGGGCAACTGTTGCTCAGGCTGGTCCTGGTGGTGCATTGCTTTCGTATGCCATTATAGGTGTGATGGTGTATTTTTTAATGACCAGCCTTGGTGAGTTAGCAGCTTATTTACCTGTTTCAGGTACTTTTGCAACTTATGGCTCACGTTATGTCGATGAAGCGTTTGGTTTTGCCATTGGCTGGAACTATTGGTACAACTGGGCAATTACGGTTGCTGTAGATCTAGTAGCAGCTCAATTAGTTATCTCTTATTGGTTTGATGCAGGACCTTATAGCTGGTTATGGAGCTTATTGTTTTTAAGTATCATCTTTTGCTTAAACTATATTTCAGTTAAAGGTTTTGGCGAAGCAGAATTTTGGTTTTCATTAATTAAAGTTGTCACTGTGATTATTTTTATTGTTGTTGGCTTATTAATGATTATTGGCATCTTTCGAGGTGTCGAAGTGGCTGGCTGGAAAAATTGGTCCATCAAAGAAGCACCTTTTGCAGGTGGATTTTCATCAATGATTGGTGTAGCAATGGTGGTTGGTTTTTCATTCCAAGGTACCGAATTAATTGGTATTGCAGCTGGTGAGTCAAAAGATCCAGAAAAAAATATACCTAAAGCTATGCGGCAGGTATTTTGGCGAATCCTGTTATTTTATATCTTTGCGATTTTAGTTATCAGTTTGATCATTCCTTATACTGATTCTAACTTACTACGTAACGACGAATCTGATATCAGTGTTAGTCCATTTACCCTTGTATTTGAGCATGCAGGATTATTATCTGCTGCGGCATTAATGAATGCAGTTATTTTAACTTCCGTATTATCTGCGGGTAATTCAGGGTTGTATGCTTCAACCCGCATGCTATATGCACTTGCTAAAGAAGGTAAAGCACCTAAAATCTTTGCAAATTTATCATCGTCAGGTGTGCCTCGTGCTGCGTTATTAGCAACAACGTTTGTGGCTATGCTTTGTTTTTTAACCTCGATGTACAAAGATCAAGCTGTTTATTTATGGTTGCTTAATATGTCAGGTATGACAGGCTTTATTGCTTGGCTGGGAATTGCAATTAGCCATTATCGTTTTAGAAAGGGTTACACTATTCAAGGTCATGATGTTAATCAATTACCGTATCAATCAAGCTGCTTCCCATTTGGTCCTATTTTTGCTTTTGTATTATGCTTAATTATAACACTGGGTCAAAATTACGAGGCCTTTTTACAAGATACCATTGATTGGAATAGTGTTATCGCGACCTATATTGGTATACCATTATTTTTAGTAGTTTACTTTAGCTACAAAATAGTGAAGAAGACAAAATGGGTTAAATACGAACAGATGGACTTTTCGAAAGAAGATTAATTCAATCGTTTAGTTTAAACTCCTCTCTTTTCCGTCGACAAGGGTCGACGGATTTTTTTATTAAAAAAGAGAGAAATAAACAGTTTATAGCCTTGTAGCTTTAAATAGTTTATTTTTGATAACGATATTAGCGACTACGGAAAATGATACGTGCTTTAGATAGATCGTAAGGTGTCATTTCAACAGTAACTTTATCGCCAGTTAAAATACGAATGTAATTTTTTCGCATCTTACCAGAAATATGTGCAGTAACGACATGACCATTTTCAAGTTCAACACGAAACATCGTGTTTGGAAGTGTATCAAGTATAGTACCTTGCATTTCAATGTTATCTTCTTTTGCCATTGGGGCCTCTTAATAATAAATACAAATTAAATATACTCAACTGACTATCTGTTTTGCCTCTATATTAGAGCTTTATTAGATGACTTAGCGAAGTTAAGTATAAACACAAAAAAACTGAATTTAAAATATATAAACACAGCGGCGAAATAATGCCGAAAAAACTGTCAGATGTAAAGTCCTTTCTGTTATTTCTTTACGCGATAAAGTCCTTGCTGATAAATATAATGCCATACTTTGGGTGGCAACAAATTTTCACAACTGGCTTGATGGTTAATATTTTGTCTGATTTCAGTCGCTGAAATATCTTCAAGTGGTGTATGTGCAAAAAAGATATAACCATTCGGTGAATCATGCAAATCTTGTGCGTTTTTGGTGTTATGCGTTTCAACCCATCGTTGTAGCTCAACATTGTTGGTATTTTGTGCATAACCCGGTCTGCGACAAATGAGTAAATGACAATAATTAAGTAACGTTTGCCATTTGTTCCAAGTTGGCAAACTCAATAAAGAATCTTGTCCCATAATAAATGCCAGCCCTTCACTATTTCCATTTTCTTGTCGCCAAGCTTGAAGCGTTTCAATGGTATAAGAAGGACGAGTTGAAGCTTCAGGTAAGATTTCTCTTACATCCAATTTAAATAATGGCAAATCTTCAATAGCCAATTTTAACATTGCCAAACGTTGCTCAGTGCTTGCTTCGGGTTGTGGCTTATGGGGTGGAATATGATTAGGCAATAAACTAATCTGTTTTAGCCCAACTTCGTTAGCTAACGAAATAGCAGGGCGAAGGTGCCCATAATGGATCGGGTCAAAAGTTCCCCCTAATAACGCAGTTAGCATTTATCGAATCCCATAAACTGCATTGATAAACTAGATATCGCATCCCACATTTGCGCTTGATTATCATGTTTTAAACTGATTTCGATTTCAGTCAGCTTGGCTAACAAATTAAATAGGCTTTTAAGATCGCAACGGTTTAGATAATTGGTATAAATCATTCTTTTATTTTGCCAAACCTTATATTCATCAAAAGTTTGTTTTAATGATTTTGTTTGCAATCCCTTTTTTAAATTAATCATCAATATCAACTCACGTTGAATAATCCGCAACAAAATTAACGGTTCAAATTCATTTATTTTTAGCTGCTGTAAAATATGAATAGCTCGCTTTGTTTTATTGGCAATCATCGCATCAGTCCAATGATAGGGCGTAAATATAGCCGAATCATTAATGTTATTTTCGACTTCATCATAAGAAATGCGGTGATTGGGATATAACAATTTTAGCTGCGCAATAATTTGTGTTAACGCAAGTAAATTACCTTCATAATAATAGCAAAGCAGTTCAATTGCTTTTGGATCAATAGTTATTTGTTGTTGTTGCAAATAATTTCTAATCCATTGCGGTAATTGCAACGTATCTGGCGTGGTACAATTAACAACCACTAGATTATCTGATAATGCCTTATACCAAATAGTATTTTCTTGCGATTTAGTGATTTTATTAAGCGTGATTATTAGCGCAATATCGGGGGTTAAAACCTCACTTAATGTATTGAGTTTAGTTGTAATACCAGCATTTAACATATTCTCACCAAAATCTAGTAAAATCAAAGTATTGGTAGAAAATAGATTCATCGACTGACAGCCATCAAAAATTGCCGTCCAATCGGTTTGATTATCAATAACAAACGTAAGCTGTTCATTAAAACCTGCTTGGGTAAAGGCTTTTCGTAATTCAGTTTGCACATAATGCTGTAAATAAGGATCACTACCTAAAATTAAATAATAGGGTGATCCCAATTTATGACTAATCTGATCGGCACTAATTTTAATCATGACAACGTTAATTGACCGTATCAATCGATTTTAATTTACGGATAACTTGTCTGGCGGCTTGTTTAAACATCTCGTTTTCAATTAAGTCTTGTTCAACAGTTTTGGCCAATGCTTCAGATGGATTATCAAAAAACGTTCTAAATACACGTACACTGATTGGATACGTGTGTTGATCAGCAATAACAACTTGCGCTTCAACGGTTAAGACTAATTGATATTCGGCTGCTTTACCATCTTGATAAATTGAGATGGTATTGTGGCTTAGATTTTCGCTTAGCATCCTTAATGTAGGTACCGGACCTGCAGTATTATTATCGGTTAAAGTCACTTTGTTATCGTGTAATAACTCTTTAATATTGCGGGATAATCGACCATATGGGTCGTAACTTATATAAGACATTGTCTTAAACCGCTCAGGTACTTCAGTATCATGTTGTAAGTGAAAGCCACATCCTGTTAAGGATGATATTGTTAATAACATGATTAACGCTAAATATTTTTTCATATCTATAACCGCCTAAATTTAGTTATTAAACAATATTAACCAATAACAAGATTTAACAATTTACCTGGAACGTAAATGACTTTACGGATAGCACCATCGCTTAAATATTTTTGGATGTTAGGCTCTTGTTTCGCTTGTGATACAACAAAATCTTGCTCGGCATCAGCTGGTACCGTAAATTTACCACGGACTTTACCGTTAATTTGCACAACAATGAGTTTTTCGTCTTCAATCATTGCTAATTGGTCAGCAACAGGCCAGGTTGTGTTATCAATGGATTCACTATGACCTAAGGCTTGCCACATAACAAAACATGCGTGTGGCATCATAGGGTAAAGCAAACGAACAATCGCATTTAATGCTTCACTCATGAGTGCACAATCTTGCTCGGTTTCTTGTGGCGCTTTTTGCAAGCGATTCATAAATTCCATCACAGCGGCAATAGCGGTATTAAACGTTTGTCGACGTCCAATATCATCACTCACTTTCGCAATAGTTTTATGTAGTTCACGGCGTAATGATTTTTGTTCATTATCTAAGGCTGTAATATCTAATTTAACGGTTTGACCTTTTTGAGCATGTTCATAAACTAACCGCCACACACGTTTAATAAATCGGTTGGCACCTTCAACGCCAGACTCTTGCCATTCCAAAGTCATATCCGCTGGTGAAGCAAACATCATAAACAATCGAACTGTATCGGCACCATATTTTTCAACCATTTCTTGTGGGTCGATACCATTGTTTTTGGATTTTGACATCTTCGTCATACCCGCATGGACTAGCTTATTGCCATGACTGTCAACCGCTTTAGCAATTCGGCCTTTTTCGTCACGTTCAATGGTAACTTCAGTTGGTGACACCCAAATGCGTTCATTCGTTGGGCTGGTATAATAAAATGCGTCGGCTAATACCATACCTTGGCATAGTAAGCGTTTTGCAGGTTCATCTGATGATACTAAACCAAAATCACGCATTAATTTATGGAAAAATCTAAAATAAAGTAAGTGCATTATGGCATGTTCAATACCACCTACATACTGATCGACAGGCAACCAATAATTAGCTGCTTTTTCATCTAACATGCCTTTGTCGTAGTGTGGGCAAGTGTAACGGGCATAATACCAAGATGATTCCATAAAGGTATCAAAGGTGTCCGTTTCACGTAGTGCTGGTTGACCGTTAACGGTTATTTTAGCCCAATTAGGATCAGCCTTAATCGGGCTAGTTATGCCATTCATTTCGACATCTTCAGGCAAAATAACTGGTAATTGATCTTCTGGTGATGGCATAGTTGTACCATCTTCAAGCGTCACCATTGGGATCGGAGCACCCCAGTAACGCTGGCGTGAAACACCCCAATCACGTAAACGATAATTAACTTTACGTTGACCAATACCTAACGCAATTAATTTATCGGCAACAGCATTAAACGCTTGCTCAAAATCTAGACCATCAAACTCGCCTGAATTAAATAATTTTCCATGCTCAGTATATGCTTTTTCAGACAAGTCGGGTGCATTGCCGTCTTGAGTTAAAATAACAGGATTAATAGGTAAATTATATTTTGAAGCAAACTCATAGTCTCGTTCATCGTGACCTGGAACCGCCATTACTGCACCAGTGCCATATTCAATTAAGACAAAGTTAGCAATCCAAACAGGGACTTTCTTACCTGTTAACGGGTGGATAGCATTAAAGCCAGTGGCAATCCCTTTCTTTTCCATAGTTGCCATATCAGCTTCGGCTGTTTTGGTATTTTTACATTCAGCAACAAACTCGGCAATTTTTACATCATTTTTTGCAGCTAATTGCGCAAGCGGATGTTCCGCTGCAACCGACACAAAGCTCACCCCCATTAAAGTATCGGGGCGTGTTGTATAAACGCGTAATTTATCGGCATAATTTTCAACAGCAAAATCAAACTCAACCCCTTCAGAGCGACCAATCCAGTTACGTTGCATAGTTTTAACTTGCTCTGGCCAGTCCTCTAAGATATCTAAATCATTAAGTAGCTCTTCAGCATATTCGGTGATTTTAATAAACCACTGCGGGATCTCTTTACGTTCAACGGGAGTACTACAACGCCAACAGCAACCTTCAACCACTTGCTCATTAGCAAGTACGGTTTGGTCATTTGGACACCAGTTAACTGCCGATGTTTTTTTATAAACTAGGCCTTTTTCATATAACTTAGTAAAAAACCATTGTTCCCATTTGTAATATTCTGGACGGCAAGTTGTCACTTCACGATCCCAATCATAACCGAAGCCTAAAAGCTGTAATTGCTTTTTCATATAGGCAATATTTTCGTAGGTCCATTTTGCAGGAGCAGTATTATTTTTAACAGCAGCGCCTTCAGCAGGTAAGCCAAACGCATCCCAACCAATTGGTTGTAGTACATTTTTACCGTTTAAGCGTTGGTAACGTGAAATGGTATCACCAATCGTATAGTTGCGAACATGACCAAGATGCAAACGCCCTGAAGGGTAAGGTAGCATCGACAAGCAGTAATATTTTTCTTTTGATGGATCTTCGGTAACGTGAAAGGTTTTATTTTCTTGCCAGTGTTTTTGTACGGCGGATTCTATTTCATCTGGGCGATATTGTTCTTGCATGACGAGTTAATGTCCTATCTATTATTGCTAATAAAAATATGTTGCTAATTGTATTGGTTATTGACACGTTTTACAAACGATATATGAATCAAGATATTGATTTCTTGCTGTGGTAAATTTAAAGAATGACAATCAATTTAAAGAAGAATAAATTGTGAGTTATAAAGTATATTTTATTGCTGAGATTAAATAAATGACTAAACTATAATAGTTTAAGCAGAAAGGGCGACAATAAAACAAATTAATCGCTATTTAAGTTTAATTAAATAGCGATTAAAGCCGTACAAAATTATCCAAAGACAGGCTCTTAAATTTAGAACGGTTTAACCACCATTAAACACACTAGTAAAGCGTGATAATAACGAACGTTGCTCTTCTTTAGGCATATTTTCAAGATTTGCTTGAATCAGCTGATCGACTTTTTGAGTTTCATCGGCTAAGCCTAATTCATTATAAGCATTACGCATTAGAAGCAATGCTTCTTTAGTCGAATCGGTATCTGGGAACATAACTAGCATATTCGTTACGCGATTAATTACTGCTACATAAGCTCCACGTTTAGTATAAAACTGTGCAATTTTTAACTGATAGCGAGCCAACCTATTTTTCAAAAAAACAAGGCGTTTTTGTGCATCAGCTACATAGTGACTGGTTGGAAAGCTTGACACTAAATAAGTAAAATCTTTAAATGCTGCTGAGGCATAATCAGGATCTCGGTCTGAGCGATCAACATTAAACCAACCTTGGATCATATTATCATCTTGCGCCATATTTGAAATACCACGCATATAAATAACCCAATCAATATTTTGGTGAGTTGGGTTCAATTTTAAAAACCGATCAATTGACGCAATTGCTAATGGTAAATCGGCGGATTTATAGTAAGCATAAATCAAATCAAGTTGCACTTGCTGAGAATAAGGACCAAATGGATAATTCTTGTCCATAGCCTCTAATACAGCAATACTAGATTTAATATTACCTTTTTCAAGCTCTGTTTTTGCTTTGTTATAAAGTTCAATTTCAGGTACATTTTCAACATTGGGCTTGGAAGAAGTACAGCCAATTAGTAAGCCACTTAAAGCAATAGCTAACAAAGAGTGTAAAGGTAATTTCATTCAGTTTTCAATCCAAATTTAATTAAACATTAAAGGCCATGATTGGTATATAATACTCTAAAACAAAACAGCTTAAAATAGATAAATTACACATGCACAAGTTAAAATTATCAACCGAAATAGCACAAACTCAACTAGGCATGCGCTTAGATCAAGCATTATCAGCGCTTTTTCCTGATTACTCACGATCAAGAATAAAAGATTGGATAGTGAATAATAAAGTCACTGTCAACAACGCCATCATCAACAAGCCCAAAGAAAGAGTGCTTGGTGGCGAAAAAATAACTATCAATGCTGAAATTGAAGAAGAAACTTATCACCAACCCGAAGACATAAAACTTGATATTGTTTATGAAGATGACGATATTTTAGTGATCAACAAACCTCGTGATTTAGTTGTGCACCCAGGCGCAGGTAATCCAGATGGTACGGTATTAAATGCCTTATTACATTATTATCCTGATATAGCGCGCGTACCGCGTGCCGGTATAGTGCATCGGCTAGATAAAGACACCACAGGCTTGATGGTGGTAGCTAAAACCGTTAATGCACAAACGCACTTAGTTGAATCGCTTCAACAACGTGAAATCACGCGCGAATATGAAGCTGTTGTTATGGGCATTATTACTGCAGGGGGGATGGTTGATCAGCCTATCACGCGCCATCCAACCAAACGAACTCATATGGCAGTATTTCCAACTGGCAAACCAGCGGTCACGCATTATCGAGTAATGGAAAAGTACCGCCTGCATACCCGCTTGCGTTTACGCTTAGAAACAGGGCGAACTCATCAAATTCGCGTACATATGGCACATATTGCCCACCCATTAGTTGGCGATCCACTCTATGGTGGAAGGCCAAGGCCGCCTAAAGGGGCTAGCGAATCATTTATTCAAACCTTGCGCAACTTTGACCGCCAAGCATTACATGCAACAATGCTACGTTTATTCCATCCTATTACTGGAGATCAAATGGAATGGTATGTACCAATACCACAAGACATGCAAAAGTTAATTCAAGCTTTACAAGAAGATACTGAACAGTACAAAGATGAACTAGATTGGTGATAATTATGATTAAATCGATTTACCCATATTGGACAGCACCGAAAAACATCCACGCTTTTACCACAACACGAACAGGAGGCGTTAGTCTAGCGCCATTTGCAAGTTTAAATATGGGAAATCGAACCGGTGATAATTTAGAACATATTGTTGAAAACCGCCGACGAATTATTCAAACAGAACAAATACCAAGCGAACCCTATTGGTTAACTCAGATCCATAGCACCATAGCACTTGATATATCACAAATTGCCTTACAACCACCAATGGGCAATATCAATTCTCATCAATCGTTTGAAGCCGATGCTTCATATACAAATCAACCAAAACAAGTCAGCGTGGTACTAACCGCAGACTGCATGCCTGTATTATTTTGTACAACAAAAGGTGATGAAGTTGCCGCCGCCCATGCGGGTTGGCGAGGATTATGTAATGGTATATTAGAAGAGACAGTTAAAAAATTTTCAAGCCCGCCATCAAAAATTATTGCTTGGATGGGACCTGCTATCAGTGCCAAAAAATTCGAAGTGGGTATCGAAGTCAAACAACAATTTGAAAAAGTCGATCCAAAAGCACAAATCGCATTCCGCTTAATCGATTCAACTGAACAAAAATACTTAGCCAACCTGTATTTAATTGCCAAACAACGTTTACAAGCGATCGGAATAACACAAATTTTTGGTGGTGATTATTGTACTTTTACTGAACAAGATAAATTCTTTTCTTATCGGCGTGAAAACAAAACTGGCAGAATGGCAACGATGATTTGGTTTGATTGATTTTCTTATAAATCAATATAATATCTGATATTTTATAAAAATATACACTAATCTTTTATAATCGTCAAAAGTTAATATTGCCATTAATTCGGCTTTGGAAATTGAGCGAGATTAGCCCGCCAAACAAGAATGTTTAGCGGGGCTATGCTTTGTCAGAAAAATTGATAGATAATACGTCAAAGCTGAGTGAAAATTTTTCTGGAAAAATTTGAACATGTGAGCAAAACGAAGACGGCCTTGCAAAAGGGATTTACTATCCTCTTTGCTCGAATGTTGATGTCAAAGTTATTTTTTATCCAAAAGATAAAATGTCCGAAACCTAAAGCACCCTAAAACAAAAAATTTACTCAATGTCCGCAAATTTATGGCTTTGCACACTCAATAACCATTTATTATCGAGTCGGTTTTCGTTGATCTGTCCTAATAGTTTAATGGTATCAAACATATTAAACACCCCATCTTTTTCGCATGGTGAAAGGTAATAGTGTTTTGCTTGAATATGGGTTTCGATGTATTGGCAAAAAGGAATAAAATCAATGTGATTTTCGGCAACAATTCGCACCTCATTGGCGGTAGGTTGTGCTATTTTTCGGTAGTGTGACCGATAACAAAACTTAGGGCTTAGAGCAATATAATCAATAAGCGGATCAATGTTGCCAAGCCCATTACTTTCAATGGCAATAAAATAACCTGCATTTTTTAATGGTACAAGCAATTCAGGTAATGCTTTAACCATAGTAGGTTCGCCACCGGTAATAATGATATTTTTGCTTTTATATTCTCTAACTTTAGTCATTAAAGCATCTACCGTAAATCGGGTAAATTGGCGGAAATTAGTATCACACCAAGCACAATTTAAATTGCATCCAGCAAAACGGATAAAAACAGCAGGCATGCCAGTATTATAACCCTCGCCCTGTAAAGATTCGAAGATTTCAACGATACGAAATTCGATCATTTTTGGCTCCGGTGATATTCACAATATGAAGTTGGCGTTTCCCATAATTTGATCATCGAAACAGGCAAATATTGAGACAGACAATCAAATATAAATTTGCTCATTCCTTCGGCGGTTGTTCGGCATGGAAATGCGAAGATTTTTCGCTCCATTTCTTGCAGTAAAGTGGCAATACGGCACTCATTGGGGTTATTTTGGTTATAAAGGTAAGCATGATCCAGCGGATCGATAATATGCTGTTTGACAATTGTTTTTAGATCAGCATAATCCATGACCATATCTTGACTCGAACCATTATCGATAAGATCACCGCTAATTTCGACTAATAAGCGATAAGTATGACCGTGCAGATTATGGCACTTTTTATTGTGCCCATCTAACATATGACAAGCATCAAATTGAAACTCTTTGGCTATTTTGAACATTTTATATTCCTAGTTTTTTTACGTGGGATGGATTACGAACCACGGTTAGCAAACCTAACAAAATAAAGACGCTAATATAATAGATCAAAGCTGATTTGTCATCTTGCAAGTTTTATTTAAAACAACATTAAGTGGTAATTGCTTGAATTGTGGTAACCTTTATTTTTGACGCTAATTAAGCTTTAAACACTTGCTGATCTTGCTGTACAAATTTTATAAAAAATATTCTGAATTTGCTCTTGAAATTTAGCTTGCAACACACATTTAGATCACATGCAAATGGGTTGAATGTGTTTAGCATTGAATCCAAATCTATTACTCAGGAGATAAATACTATGAGGTTAGATAAATTAACAAACAAGTTTCAACAAGCTTTAGCTAGTGCGCAGTCTATTGCATTGGGTAAAGACAATCAATATATAGAGCCTGTGCATGTCCTATCAGCCATGCTTAATCAAGAAGGTAGCAGTATAACACCATTATTGACTACTGCTGGTGCAAATGTTGCTATTTTGCAACAAGAATTAACACAAGCCATTGATCGATTACCCCAAGTTCAAGGTGTTGGTGGGGATGTTATGCCATCCCAAGAGTTTATTCGCGTATTAAATCTATGCGACAAATTATCCCAAAAAAATGGCGATAGCTATATATCATCAGAACTTTTTATATTAGCCGCTTTAGAAGACAAAGGTAGCTTAAGTGATATTCTTAAAAGGTCAGGCGTCAATAAAGACAAATTTAGCCAAGCAGTCAATCAAATAAGAGGTAGCGATAACGTGAATGACCCTAATGCAGAAGATCAACGTGGTGCTCTTAAAAAATATACTATTGATTTAACTCAACGAGCAGAACAAGGTAAGCTTGATCCTGTTATTGGTCGTGATGAAGAAATTCGCCGAACAATTCAGGTATTACAGCGCCGTACTAAAAATAATCCGGTATTAATTGGTGAACCAGGTGTGGGTAAAACCGCCATTGTGGAAGGTTTGGCTCAACGTATTGTTAACCGCGAAGTGCCTGAAGGATTGCGGAATAAACGCGTTTTATCATTAGACATGGGTGCATTAATTGCGGGGGCTAAATATCGTGGTGAATTTGAAGAACGGTTAAAAGCCGTGCTTAAAGACTTAGCAAAAGAAGAAGGTCGCATTATATTGTTCATCGACGAAATCCATACCATGGTTGGTGCAGGTAAAAGTGATGGTGCAATGGATGCTGGTAATATGCTAAAACCTGCATTAGCGCGTGGAGAATTGCACTGCGTGGGCGCAACAACACTTGATGAATATCGTCAATATATCGAAAAAGATCCGGCGTTAGAACGTCGTTTCCAAAAAGTCTATGTTGCCGAGCCAACAGTTGAAGATACCATTGCCATTTTGCGTGGATTAAAAGAACGTTATGAACTGCATCATCATGTACAAATTACCGATCCAGCAATTGTGGCGGCGGCAACGCTATCGCATCGTTATATTTCTGATCGTATGTTGCCTGATAAAGCAATTGACTTAATTGACGAAGCCGCATCGAGTATTCGTATGCAAATGGATTCAAAACCGGAATCTTTAGATCGACTTGAAAGGCGCATAATTCAACTTAAACTTGAGCAACAAGCGCTTAAAAAAGAGTCTGACGATGCCAGTAAAAAACGTCTTGAGATGTTAAACGATGAACTTTCTGAAAAAGAAAAAGATTATGCATCACTTGAAGAAGAATGGAAATCAGAAAAGGCAGCCGTTTCGGGCACGCAAAGCATCAAAGCTGAACTGGAAAAAGCGCGGACTGAAATAGAGCAAGCACGTCGAGCCGGCGACTTGAGCAAAATGTCTGAATTACAATACGGCAAAATACCAGAGCTCGAAAAGAAACTTGCTTCAGCAACTCAGTTAGAAGGCAAGACAATGAAGTTATTGCGTAACAAAGTGACCGATAACGAAATTGCCGAAGTGTTATCTAAAGCGACAGGTATTCCTGTTTCTAGAATGCTTGAGAGCGAAAAAGACAAATTATTACATATGGAAGATGCTTTACATAAACGCGTCATTGGACAAAATGAAGCGGTATTAGCGGTTGCCAATGCGATTCGTCGTAGCCGGGCTGGACTTTCTGATCCAAACAAACCAATTGGGTCGTTCCTATTCTTAGGACCAACTGGTGTCGGTAAAACCGAGCTTTGCAAATCACTGGCTAACTTTATGTTTGATAGCGAGGATGCCATGGTGCGTATTGATATGTCAGAGTTTATGGAAAAACACTCCGTCGCTCGCTTAATTGGTGCACCTCCGGGTTATGTTGGTTATGAAGAAGGCGGGTACTTGACTGAAGCAGTTAGACGTCGACCTTATTCAGTCATTTTACTTGATGAAGTCGAAAAAGCGCATCCAGATGTCTTTAATATCTTACTGCAAGTTCTGGATGATGGACGCTTAACCGATGGCCAAGGTCGCACGGTTGATTTTCGTAATACCGTCATAATTATGACATCAAACTTAGGATCTGATCTAATTCAAGGTCAAGTTGAGCTCAGTTATGACGAAATGAAAGCGTTAGTGATGACAGTTGTTGCTAAACACTTTAGACCAGAATTTATCAATCGTATTGACGAAACAGTGGTATTCCATCCACTCGGTCAAGAAAATATCAAAGCGATTGCAAAAATTCAATTAGCGCACGTTGAAAAACGTTTAGATGAACGTGGTTACCAATTGGATATCTCGGATGCGGCGTTGGAACAACTTGCTAAAGTCGGCTTCGACCCAATTTATGGGGCAAGACCGCTGAAACGCGCGATCCAGCAAGAGATTGAAAACCCATTAGCACAACAAATATTGTCTGGCAAATTAGTTCCAGGAAAAACTATCCATTTGGATCTTGTTGGCGATAATATTGAAGCTAAACAGTAATTAACCATCAAATGATAAACCGACCTTTTAGGGTCGGTTTTTATAAAAATATAAATAATTAACTTGAAAGCTTTTTGTAAAAGCCCAATTAAGCTAGTTTTTGTTATTTATAAAAAATAACAGCCCCCTAACCATTTTGTCGCACGTGTTTATCATTAAGTAAATTTAATTTTTTGCCCAACGATAATAACTTTTTTTTATTATAAAATTATGTCAGAACACGTTATATTATGCTCTTAGATAAAAACTGGGAAAAATGAATCATGAAGCAGTTATTAAAAACGTTAGCCATTTTGAGTTGTTTAGGTTTACCAGTATCAAGTTATGCAACGTTGCCAGAATCGATTAAAATTGGGACGGATACGTCTTATGCACCTTTTGATTTTATTGATGCTAATGGTGATATCACCGGTTTTAATATCGAAATCACTAAAGCCCTGTGTGAAAAAGTCAACATTAAATGCACTTTTCAATCGACTGATTTCGATGCGCTGATCCCTTCATTATTATCAAGAAAGATCGATATGATTTCGTCATCGCTTATGATGACTGAAAAACGTAAAAAGCAGATTGCTTTTTCTGACGAGATTTTTATAACTTATTCGCGTTTGATAGTTAAAGAAGGTACTCATTTAATGCCTAATGCTGAATCGTTAAAAGGTAAGCGCGTTGGGGTTGAGCAAGGTACTTCACAAGAACATTTTGCCAACGTAATGTGGCGACCTAATGGGGTGATGATTGTGCCTTACCAAAATCAGTTGCAAGTATTTTCGGATTTAGTGGCAGGTCGTTTAGATGCGGCATTACAAGACGAAGTTACTGGCAGTTATGCCTTTTTAAAACAACCACAAGGTAAAGGTTTTGTTTTTGCTGGCGATGGATTGAAAGATGCTGACTATTTTGATGTCGGCGCAGGACTTGGTTTTCGTAACAATGATAACGAATTGCGCGAAGCCTTTAATCAGGCTTTAAAAGACATTTTAGCAGATGGCACTTACCAAAAAATTAATAATAAGTACTTTGATTTTAATGTGTATGGTAATAAAAAATAAACTATGCAGGGTTATATTGCGTTAATTTGCCAAGGCGCCTGGCTAACCATTATTTTAGCACTAGCATCGCTGCTGTTAGCTATGCTACTTGGCATTGTTTGTGCACTGGGCAAGCTGACTGATTCTAAAGTGTGTAATGTGATTTGTCAGGCTTATACATCGTTAATTCGAGGCGTGCCTGATTTAGTCCTAATGATGCTGATATTTTTTGGTTTACAATTTTTGGTTAATAATATTACCGATTATCTTAACGCCCCTTTTATTGAAGTTGATCCGTTAATGGCTGGTATTTTTACATTAGGCTTTATTTATGGCGCATATTTTACCGAAACCTTCCGAGGTGCTTATCTTGCGGTGCCTAAAAATACGTTAGCGGCAGCAAAAGCACTTGGGTTGAGTAAAGTACAAGTTTTTCGATATGTGATGTTTCCTTTGATGATGCGCTTGGCCTTGCCGGGGATTGCGAATAATTGGTTAGTAGTGTTAAAGGCGACAGCATTGGTGTCGCTACTGGGATTATCGGATTTAGTCAAAGCTACTAAAAACGCAGGCGAAGCGTTGTATCAACCTTTGTTATTTGCTTTGATTGCAGGGGCATTTTATCTATTTTTTACGTCAATATCGAATATCATTTTATGGTGGCTGGAACGTCGTTATTCCATTGGCACAATCAAAACTAAATTGTAAGAATTCATGTTAGAAATTATTCAACAATATTGGCAGGCACTATTATGGACTGATGGTTATAATATCACCGGTCTTGCCATGACGCTGTGGATTTTAATTTTATCGGTTTTAATGGGGGGAATTTTGTCACTAGGGTTAGCGGTAGGGCGAAATTCGCAAAATAAACTGATTAAATTGCCCATTTGGCTGTTTACTTATGTTTTCCGTGGCACACCTTTATATGTGCAGTTACTAATTATTTATACTGGCATTTATACTTTGAGTATGGTTAAAAATCATGCTTGGCTAAATGATTTTTTTCAAAGTGGAATAAATTGTACGGTGTTAGCCTTTATCCTAAATACCTGCGCCTATACCACCGAAGTTTTTGCAGGCGCTATTCGCAATGTGCCTAGTGGTGAAGTGCAAGCCGCAACCGCGCTTGGGTTTAACCGCATTCAGCAATATCGTTATATTATTTTGCCAAGAGCGTTTCGTATTGCTCTACCGGCTTATAGTAATGAGGTGATTTTTATGTTGCATTCAACGGCGCTGGCCTTTACGGTCACCGTGCCGGATGTGATGAAAATTGCGCGCGATATTTATGCCGAAACATATCAACCCTTTCAAGCTTTTGGCATTGCAGCGGTAATTTATCTTTGTGTGAGTTTTACGTTAATTTTTGGTTTTAAAAGGTTAGAAAAGCGTTGTTTGGCTTTTCAGCAGGTTAACGGGCAAAGCAACTTATAATGTTATTTAAATTATAGATTCATTCATCCATGCATTTATATTTTATCAATCAATTGATTGATTGAAATAAAAAACCGGCAATGATAACACTACCGATTTTTTGTTATTCTATTGATTTGTTATTAAGTTAATTAATAGGATAAAAATCGTTTGTAGTTTCAGAGGCGCTATCATGATCATGACTACTTGAGTCTGGTAAAGCTCTAGAACGTTCGATAGGAACATAACTACCATTCGGCGTTTCAACTTGACACTCGCCTAAAAAGATAGAGTATTTGGTATTTGCATGCATGCTTTGACCTCTAAAATAGCAGTGAGTAGCATTGTATAAATCAACTCGGCAAAGCAATGCAATGGCTAAGCAAACAATGAGTACAGCTAAAGCTACCCATTTTAATTGTTTCCAAATTAAGGACCAAAATCCGATCCCTCTGAAACGGCAATATCCAAAGACGAGCAATATAACCGCAATAAACCCTAAAAATTCGTATAACCAAAATAGCCACATAATAATCTCCTACGCTTTAGTTAGTTGCTATTTTATACTAACTGTTATTTTATACTAACTGTGCCTGTACATCTATATGCTTGTAACTATGTATATGGTATATGCTTACATCCAAGAACCGTTACGGATAATACCAACAGCTAGCCCTTCAATAGCAAAATTTTGTTGTTCTAAGTCAATTTCGATCGGCGAAAAGTCTTCATTTTCGGCAAGTAGATGAACATTCTTGCCTTTGCGTGATAGGCGTTTAACAGTAACTTCGTCGTCAATGCGGGCAACGACAACTTGACCATTTTTAACATCTTGGGTTTTATGTACGGCTAATAAATCGCCGTCTAATATGCCAACGTTTTTCATTGACATACCATGTACTCGTAATAAAAAGTCGGCGTGGGGTTTAAACAGTGAAGGATCAACTTGGTAATGACTTTCGATATGTTCTTGCGCTAATATTGGCGATCCAGCTGCAACTTGACCAATAAGGGGTAAGCCTTCAAGCTCGCTCTGCTCAACAGAGCTTTCAAGCAAAAGACGAATCCCGCGCGATGAGCCGGCAATCATTTCTATTGCCCCTTTTTTAGCAAGCGCTTTAAGATGCTCTTCGGCCGCGTTGGCGGATCGAAACCCTAATTTTTGAGCTATTTCAGCACGTGTGGGGGGCATGCCGGTAGTTTGTATGTTGTCTTTGATCAAATTATAAATCTGTTGTTGGCGTTCAGTTAACGGTTTCATTTCTATTTCCTGTTTTTATATACAGATACATGTAATTATATACAGCCAATGATATAAAACAACTGTTTTATTTAATTTATTTTAGATTAGGAGATGAATTTTTTGAATTGTAGGTAGTATAAGCTAAATTTAGAGAATGATTTCGTCAATTTTATTAGCTATTTAAAGTGATATTAATGATTTAGGTGATGCCTTTATTTTGCATTATTTAATCCCCCTACTTGTATGCTATAATGTCTTAACTTTTTGCTGGATTGGAATTTGCCTTATGTCTTATGTTGTTGCACTTAGTGGTGGGGTTGCCAGTGGTAAAAGCACCATCGCAGATTTGTTCTCCAAATTAGGAGTGCCCATTATTGATGCAGACATGATTGCAAGGCAAGTTGTTCAAGTTGGTACTGAAGCCTTTAACCAAATTGTTATGCACTTTAGCCAAGAAATATTGCTGGCTAATGGCGAACTTGATCGCAGTCAGTTGCGAGAGATCATTTTTAATAATGATCATGAACGGCTTTGGCTTAATCACTTGCTACACCCCCTTATTCAACAAGAAACCCAAAAACAAATTGCTATGCAAAGCACAACCTATGTGATCTGGGTTGTTCCATTATTGGTTGAAAATAATTTGCATACTTTGGCTGATCGCGTGCTGATAATCGATGCGCCTGTGCCGTTACAAATGGCGCGGTTAGTAAAAAGAGATAACATTAGTGAAACATTAGCAAAAAAGATGATTATGTCGCAAGTGTCTTTAAAAAAACGCTTATCTTATGCTGATGATATTATTGTTAATGATGGTAATTTGGCTTTACTCACTGCACAAGTTAATCTACTGCATCGAAAATATTTAGATAACTTTAATAGTAAGATTTAGATAGATGAATAACATTATTTTTGAACATCCATTGAATGAAAAAATGCGCACTTGGCTTCGTGTTGAATTTTTATTAAATCAATTAAATACGTATTGTCACTTTGATCAAAATAATGCGTTGGTTTTTTTTCACGCACTGTCCGAGCTGTTAGAAATTATTGAACGTAACGATGTTAAAGGTGATTTGATTAAAGAGTTTGAATTGCAAAAACAAAAGTTAATCTTGTGGCTAAATTTTGATGGTGTGGATCATGATTTACTTAATGATTTGATTCGCCAATTTGATGAATTTGTGACTCAATTTAATGCAATTGCGCGCATAGGGCAGCCATTAAAAGATGATCGTCTTATTTCTGCTATTCGTCAACGTTTAATGATCCCTGGTGGGTGTTGCAGCTTTGATTTACCTTCGTTCCATTTATGGCTAAAAATTTCGCAAGAAAAGCGTGATACTCAAGTCAAAGCTTGGTTACAACACTTGTCAATTCTTGATAAATCCCTAACATGTTATATGCAATTAATTAGACAAATGGGCGAATTTAAGCCTTTTATTTGTACTAATAACTTTTTTCAAGAAACCAATGGCGAAGTTAATTTGATTCGTATTCGGGTTTCGTTAGATAAAAATGTCTATCCTCAAGTATCAGGTTATATGTCACGCTATAGCATTCGATTTTTACCACTTGATGCTTGCGATAACGTTAATATTGATGACATTGAATTTGAATTAGCTTGCTGTTAATGCCGTTAAATACCAATTATTGAAAAAGAAAGAGTTGAAATGAATAAAAACACAGCCACCTTTGTCAATTGCCCAACTTGTCAAAAAAAAGTTGAATGGAGTAAAGAGAGCCCTTATCGTCCATTTTGTAGCAAACGTTGCCAACTTATTGATTTAGGCGATTGGGCAACCGAAGAACATCGCATTGCCGATAAAGACATCACCGAACAAGATCTTTGGAGCGAAGAAGATCTTACCGATTTCGCAGGTAAACATTAATGAAGATTCTAGGTATTGAAACCTCGTGCGACGAAACAGGTATTGCCATTTATGATGATATCAATGGTTTGCTTGCAAACCAGCTTTATTCGCAAATTAAGTTACATGCTGATTATGGTGGTGTAGTGCCTGAGCTCGCATCTCGTGATCATATTCGTAAAACTGTACCCTTAATTCAAGCAGCATTAAAAGAAGCAAATTTGCTGCCAGCGGATATTGATGGTGTGGCTTATACAGCAGGTCCAGGCTTAATTGGTGCTTTAATGGTTGGTGCATCGATTGGGCGTTCGCTGGCTTATGCTTGGGACGTACCCGCAGTTGCAGTTCATCATATGGAAGGGCATTTGCTAGCCCCCATGCTTGAAGATAATCCGCCCGAATTTCCCTTTGTGGCATTATTAGTTTCGGGTGGGCATACACAGCTTATTAGCGTAACGGGTATTGGTCAATATCAACTTATTGGTGAATCCATTGATGATGCCGCTGGTGAGGCATTTGATAAAACCGCTAAATTACTTGGTTTGGATTATCCTGGTGGTGCAAAATTGTCAAAATTAGCTGAGCAGGGTAATGGGAATCGGTTCCATTTTCCTCGTCCAATGACCGATCGTCCTGGGCTGGATTTTAGTTTTTCAGGTCTTAAAACAGCGGCTGCCAATATAATCCACCAATATAGTGACAATCATATTATTGATGCGCAAACTCAAGCCGATATTGCTAGAGCCTTTGAAGATGCTTTGGTTGATACGTTAGTGATTAAATCGAGGAGAGCTCTTGATCAAACTGGATTTAAAAATTTAGTGATAGCAGGTGGGGTAAGTGCTAACCGAACTCTGCGTAATAGATTAACTGAACTGATGCATCAGCGAAAAGGACAGGCTTATTATCCAAGACTTGAATTTTGTACCGATAATGGCGCTATGATAGCTTATGCTGGTATGATTCATCTAAAAGCGGGAAAACACTCAGATTTGGCGATTAATGTTAGACCAAGATGGCCACTCAGCGAGCTTAATGTCGGTTAAACGATTATTTTGATTTAAAGAAATAATAATCAAAACAAAAGCAAAAAATAAAAAAGCGAGAATTAGTTCCCCCTTTTTTATTTTTTAGAGTAACGATCAAATCAATGCTAATAATTAATAATCTTGCTCTAGAAAGTGATACTTGGTTTTCAAAATTTGATTTTTCGTTAGCTAATTTTTGGATATTGTGATTAATATTAAATAACAAACAAATTAATAGAAAACCAATACGAGTCAAAATAAAACCTACAACAACGGGAATAGGCAGCTAAGCCGGAGTGAAAATATAAGTAAATGTATCAGAACTACCTAGAATAATGGTGAAGGAGCCAATTCCAATAAAAACCAATGCACCTTAATAGACGATAGTGATAATAGTGATAAATGCAAGTGTTATCCTTTTACTAAGGAAGAAAAAGTCTTTGAATGCAAGATCATTAAAATTAATTTTTGTTCATTTTATTCCTTATGTAAAGAGGGATAATTTTATTACTTCTATTTTTTTATATTTGCGTATAAAGTGATAAATTCTTGAAAGCGGTAAAGCGCAATGTTCTAACATAAAATTATTTTGAGATTATTTTAACTATGAAAACTTATATTCCAGGCAAAGATGCTGCTCTTGAAGATTCAATCAATTATTTTCAGCAACAATTAGCAAAATATGATTTAGAAGTCAAAGAAGCTTCTTGGCTCAACCCTGTGCCCAATGTGTGGTCAGTACATATTCAAAACACACAGTGTCCACTCTGTTTTGCGAATGGTAAAGGCGCAAGCAAAAAAGCGGCATTGGCATCGGCCTTGGGAGAATATTTTGAACGATTATCAACCAATTACTTTTTTTCAGATTTTTATTTAGGTAAAAAGGCTGCAAATGCTGATTTTGTGCATTATCCGACCGAAAAATGGTTTTCTATACCTGAAGATAACTCCCTCCCTAAAGGAGTATTATCCGAAAAACTCCTTAAGTTTTACGATCCCGATCGTGAGTTATGCGCAACGGATTTAATTGATTTACAATCAAGTAATGGTGAGCGGGGTATCTGTGCGTTACCATTTGAGCAACAGTCTGACAAACAGACGATTTATGTGCCGGTTAATTTAATCGCTAATTTATATGCCTCTAATGGTATGTCAGCCGGTAATACGCGTAATGAAGCGCGAGTACAAGGGTTATCTGAAATTTTTGAACGTTACACTAAAAATAAAATTATAGCTGAGGCCATTAGCTTACCGAGTATTCCTACCGAGGTTATTCATCGATATCCAGCTATTTTAGCGGCTATTGATGCGCTTGAAAGCGAAGGCTTTCCACTTTACTGTTTTGATGCCTCATTAGGTGGTGAGTTTCCGGTTATTTGTGTGGTGTTGTTTAATCCGCAAAATGGAACATGTTATGCCTCGTTTGGTGCACATCCAAATTTTGGTGTTGCGCTAGAGCGAACCGTGACTGAACTATTGCAAGGTCGCAGTTTAAAAGATCTTGATGTGTTTTCACCGCCAACTTTTGATAATGATGATATTGCTGATCTTAGCAATTTAGAAACGCACTTTATTGATTCAAGCGGTTTGATTTCATGGGATCTATTTAATGAGCAAGCCGATTATGAATTTGTCGATTGGGACTTTTCAGGTACAACCGAGCAAGAATTTGCTAATTTAATGGCTATTTTTACCCGTCACAAAACAGAAGTGTTAATTATGGACTATGAACATCTTGGTGTTTATGCATGCCGAATTTTGGCTGTTGGCATGTCTGAAATTTATCCCCCTGAAGATCTTTTAATTGCCAATAGCAATATGGCGATTGGCCTGCGTGATCTTATTTTGTCGTTACCTTATCAAAAACATTCTGCCAAACAGTACTTAGCCATTATTGAACAGCTTGATGATGAAGGCCTTGATGATTATGCACGCGTTCGTGAACTACTTGGTATTGCAACTGGTAACGATAATGCTTGGTTAACACTGCGCGTTGGTGAATTAAAAGCGATGTTGGCATTGGCAGGTAAAGATTTAGTGCAAGCACAACAATGGATTGATTGGACGGTTGAAATGAATGAGTCTATATTTACCCCAGCACGTAATCACGCTTATCGTTGCTTGCAAACGTTGGTTAATTTTATTTTGCAACGTGACAAAAAACAGTTTAACAACTATCAAACAGCATTTAATAAAATGTACGGTCAAGCTTGTGTTGACGATATGTGGCAATATGCTAATGGCGAAAAAACATTTTTTGGCTTGGCAGATTTTACTTCAGCCGATAAAACGACTAATGATAATTTAGAGCAATTTGCTATGCATCAAAAATTATTAGCTGTGTATAACAAATTACATCAGGTGATGTGATAATCTATTTGTTTAAATTCCACCGATATACTTGGTGGAATGAATAACACTATTTAGCCTTGCCTTGCAAATTCACCGGCTTGTTTCACCAATTCTGTGCTGGGTGTTACGCCAGTATATAACACAAATTGTTCAAGCGCTTGAATCACCGCAACATCGGCTCCTGAAATAATCTTTTTGTTTAGCTTTTGGGCATATTTTATCATTGGTGTTTCAACAGGCAATGCAACCACATCAAACACAATATCGGCATTTTCTATCATGGCTGAGGGAAATGCGAGATTTTCTGCTTCAATGCCTCCATGCATACCAATTGGGGTCACATTAATAATTAGTTTGGCTTGTTGTGGCAATATGTCTTGTTCATCTTTAACCCATTTATAACCGTAGCGTTTAGCTAACGCTTCGCCTTTTGCTTGATTACGCGCGGCAATCATGCCATTTTTAAATCCTGCATCATAAAAAGCACCAATCACCGCATTAGCCATACCTCCGCTGCCTTTTAACACAAATGGCACTGTATTATCGATTTTATTTTCTGTAATGAGTTTGGCAACAGCAATATAATCAGTGTTATAGGCTTTTAAATGATGGTTGGTGTTAACAATGGTATTGACTGATTGAATAGATTTTACCGAATCATCCAATTCATCAATAAACTCAATGCAAGCTTCTTTATAAGGCATTGAAATGGCGCAACCTCGAATCGCTAAGGCTTTAATGCCATAAATTGCATCTTTCAAATTATTAGTAGTAAAAGCTTTATATAAGTAATTAAGATCGAGTTTTTCATACAAATAATTATGAAAACGAGTACCAAAATTGCTTGGTCTTGCTGAAAGGGACATGCAAACAGTTGTGTCTTTATTGATAATTCTTGCCATTACAATAAATCCTTGTAATTATAGTTTGATGATTTTAATTTATTTCTTTCTTCATTAACATTAACGTGTATGTCATTATGGTTGTAAACAATACTGGTTCTAAAATACAGCAAGAAAAATCGACAGTCAATGCGATGATTCTTTTATATTGCCATCAAAAGCATCACACCTCACGCCACCAGTTATGTAATGAATGCAATGAGCTATTGCAATATGCTATGCAACGTTTAACTATGTGTCGTTTTGGAGAGGCCAAAACAACGTGTGAACGTTGTCCTAAACATTGTTATCACAAAAATGATAAACAAAAAATTAAACAAGTTATGCGTTATGCTGGCCCTAGAATGATAATTTCCCACCCCATTATGGCCTTTAGACATTTTTATAAGAATTTGGTGAACAAATAGCTTATTGTTAATAATTATTATGTGGCAAAACACAAAATGTATGGTCAATTATCATAAAGTTGATATTACAATTTAATCAATTTATTTAATTAACAATACTCATGCTTAAAATTGCATGAAATTTCAACCGATTTGTGCACTAAGAAAAATTTGTTATTATTGAAAACAAACTTTACAATAATCATTTGATAAGAGTTTGGATCCAAGAAATGTCTATCGCAGTTGTTGAAGTCAATCGTCAAGCAGTTATTCATAATTTTGAATACCTCAAAAAAATAGCCCCTGATAGTCAGCTAGTTGCAATTATTAAAGCCAATGCTTATTCACATGGTATCGAGGGCATAGCGCAGTTGTTAAGCGATAAAGTAGATTATTTTGGTGTATCGCGACTATCTGAGGCAATACAAGTACGGAATAAGGGTATTAATACCCCTATTATGGCTTTGGAAGGATTTTTTCCGCATGAAGATATAGCTGATTTGATTGATTTTAATATTCAGCCTGTTATTCATAGCAAATGGCAAATTGATGTATTGCAATCATCTCCCCTTGAAGATCAAATTACTACATGGTTTAAGCTTGATACCGGTATGCATCGGTTAGGCTTTTGTCTTGATGAAGCCAAGGATGAGTTTTATCGCTTAGCCAGTTGCTTTGTGGTTCGAAAGCCAATTAATATTATGAGTCATTTTAGTTCGGCTGATGATCTCACTTCTGATCAAACATTAAAGCAACTTAAACTGTTTGATCAGTTTATTGCGTCAATTGATGACAAATCACTTATTGGCAAATGTTCGATTGCCGCATCGGGTGGCACATTGGCCTGGTCCAATACTCAGCGCGATGTTGTGCGTCAGGGGATTGCTTTATATGGCATTTCGCCTTTTGATTCACCAATTGCTGAGCTACAGCCAGCCATGACATTTAAATCCGAATTAATCGCAGTGCGAAAGCATAAACAAGGCGAATCGGTGGGTTATGGTCAGACTTGGTGTAGTTTGCAAGAGACTAAACTAGGTGTCGTTGCGATGGGCTATGGTGACGGCTATCCACGCAACATCCCGCAAAATACCCCCGTTTTGATTAATGGCCGTAAAGTACCGATTGTTGGTCGAGTTTCAATGGATATGATTGTGGTTGATTTGGGCATCAACAGCCTTGATAAACCTGGTGACGAAGTCATATTTTGGGGACCAGGACTTCCCGTTGAAGAAATCGCTAAGCACTCTGGTATTAGTGCTTACGAATTAATCACGCGCTTAACTTCACGCGCAAAAATCCACTATAGCAGATAATAAGTTATGATTAAAAAAATTTTTTTATATACTTTACTTACCCTGATATTCATTGTGGGTGGTTCGATCAGTATTGGTTATTATTTTTTACAACAGTTTTCTAAACAGCCAATGCAAGTCACTTCCGAAAACCAGATGTTTGTTTTGAAAAAAGGGACATCCATGCATCAGCTAGTTGCGCAAATTAAAGAAAGTCAATTAATGCAAAGTGCTTATTTACTGCCTTATTTGTGTAAACTAAATCCATCTTTAAGTTCAATTAAAGCAGGAACTTATCAGTTACATCCGCATATGACAGTTGAAGAGTTTTTGCAATTGTTGGTGTCAGGTAAAGAGAGTAATTTTTCGATCCAATTTGTTGAAGGTAAACGCGCTAAGGATTGGTTGAAAATTATTCAAAACACACCTTATATTCAGCAAACTTTAGTTGGTCAAACAGACGAAGAAATTGCTAAGTTATTAGGCATTGAAGGTTCGCTTGAAGGTTGGTTGTCGCCTAATACCTACCTTTATACTGCGGACACGTTAGATATTAGTATTTTAAAACGTGCGCATATGACAATGAAAAGTAACCTGCAAAAAATTTGGGATAATCGCGATAGTAATCTTCCCTACCAATCACCTTATGAATTATTGATTATTGCATCAATCATTGAAAAAGAAACTGGTGTCGGTTCTGAGCGAGCGAATGTCGCTTCAGTATTTGTTAATCGTTTAAAAGCCAAAATGAAGTTACAAACAGATCCAACAATTATTTATGGTTTAGGTGATAACTATAAAGGTATGATTAGGCGTGTTGATTTAACCGACACTCAAAATCCTTATAATACCTATGTTATTGAAGGATTACCACCAACACCAATTGCAATGCCAAGCCTTGCTTCATTAGAGGCAGCTGCGCATCCGGCTAAAACTAATTATCTGTTTTTTGTTGCGAATGGAACAGGTGGACATACCTTTTCAACCACTTATAGCAACCATCAACAAGCGGTGAATGAGTATCGACAGTTATCGAAAGGTGGAAATTAGCTTTAAAAAATTCAATAAAATCAATGGATTTTCTGGTTGATTTTTATTCGTTTTTTTGACTTTAACCATTGTTACACATTAATGTACCGTATATTAATACGGTACATTTTATCTTGTTAATTTACGATAATTCATCAAGTTTCTTAATAAGATATAGCAGATGATTAACATCTTGTTCTTGCTCTTTTAACGCTTCTTCAAAATAAGGGTACAGAGCAAATTTGGGGAGATTACCTTTGGCATCAATGAGTGCTTGCATCCGCGGAATAAAAATCCATTGCAACCATTCGTGTGCTTGCATGGTGTCAAGTGCGAAGGGTTGTTCACTTAAAAAGGCATCAGGTTTTGGCGGTGTGATTTGCCATAAATTGATTTTTTGTAACTCTGCAATAATTTGCTCAATTTGATTGAGCAACTTTTGTTCTTGTGATTTTTGCGCTAACAAATTTCGGTAATATTGCCAATCAAAACAAGGACCTGGATCGGTTTTTCGATCTGGGGCAATATCACTATGTCCAGTGATGTTTTTGAACGCATAATGTTGTTGTAATAATAAAGTTATGTTAGCTAATTGCTGATATTGTTGTTCGGTAAAGCTGTCGCTATCGCATCCTTCCATTTCAATACCAATTGAAAAATCGTTACAATTTTCTTGTCCTGCAAATACGGATTTCCCCGCATGCCAAGCACGTTTATCAAATGGCACAAATTGAATCATTTCGCCATCACGTCGAATAAACAGATGACTTGACACTTCAAGTTGATAAATTGAAGCAAAGTACGGATGCTTGTTAGGATTGAGTTGACCTGTAAATAATTGTTCAACATAAGGCCCTCCATATTGATTGGGCGGTAAGCTTATATTATGGATAACAAGTAACGAAATCGGTTTATTGGCTGGCCGTTCATTATAAAACGGTGAAACGACTTGTTTTATACCTTGTAACCAACCGTTAACAATTTTTAGGGACATATTGACTCCAACTTATCTAATAAACCGATGTATGGATTTGTTTGTTTTGCGATCTGCTTCGCGAAAATTGAGCATACAACGTAATAATGAATTGCGTAATGGATTTTTATTTCCAAATTTACTATTTCGCTATTATTCCATTTTTTTGTTTTGCTATAAAGCTCTTGTGTTAAATCATTGACAGAAACTATCGAGGTATTTATGTCTAATCAATCGGGCTTTACGTTATTTGAACTTATGATTGCCATTATTGTGATTGCTATCTTAACGGCTATTGGTGTGCCTGCATATCAAGGATATGTTAAAAAAGCCGCACTGACTGATATGCTGCAAATCATGACAACGTATAAAACGGCTGTCGAAATTTGTGCTGTTGAGCAAGGTAGTTTAGCCAATTGTAGCAATGGTAATAATGGGGTACCAGCAAGCCGAACGTCTAACTATGTAACATCAATTACGGTCAATAACGGCGTGATTACCTTAGTTGGAACTAGTGCTTTAGCGGGGTTAACCACCACATTGACACCAACAATTAATGCCACGCATGGTAATTTAGATTGGAATCGCGTTTGCACCACATCGCCAGTCGATGCCAGTTTAACCAGTGCTTGTGAAGATGTTTTCAAATTTTAAACTTCATCATTAAATCGTTAAAGGATAAGGAAGCGTTATTATGCAAGAAGAACAGTTAATTGAAAGTATTGATAAATTGCTGCTTGAAGCATTAAATAAGCGCGCTTCAGATATTCATTTTGAACCTTATCAACACAGTTACCGTATTCGCATGCGTATTGATGGGGTTTTGCATGATATGTTATCGCCACCGCTTGCACTGGCCAAACAGATAACAGCCCGATTAAAAATTATGTCCAAGTTAAATATTGCTGAGCATCGATTGCCACAAGATGGGCAATTGGTTATTGACCGTTACACAATGCGTATGGCAACTTTACCCGTAATGAATGGTGAAAAAATTGTCTTAAGAGTAATGGATAATCATGAATCAGAACTAACAATAAATGATTTGGGTTTAACTGACGCTGACCTTTTAACATTCAAGCAAATTTTGGACTATCCTCAAGGATTGATTTTAGTTACCGGACCCACTGGCAGTGGTAAGACAATCACATTATATAGCGGATTAAAACGGTTAAATAAAACCGAACGTAATATTTGTAGTGTTGAAGACCCTATTGAAATTCCCCTTGATGGCATTAATCAAACCGCTATCAACCTTAAAGCTGGTTTGACTTTTGCGATTGTATTACGAGCCTTATTACGACAAGATCCCGATGTGATGATGATAGGTGAAATTCGCGATCGTGAAACTGCCGAAATTGCTATTCAAGCTGCGCAGACAGGGCATTTAGTTCTATCAACTTTGCATACTAATTCAAGTGTCGAGGCAATAACTCGCTTAAATCAAATGGGTATTGAAAATTATCTACTTTCATCAAGTTTAAAATTAGTCATTGCCCAGCGGCTAGTACGGAAATTGTGTCCTCACTGCAAGGTGGTGGCAAGAGAACAGATTAAGTTAGACAACGAACAAGTGCCACATTATGTGGCGTCGGGCTGTCTAAGGTGTATTGGTGGATATAAAGGACGGGTTGGATTATACGAACTTTTAGTCATTACGCCTGACATGCAAAAGCAAATATTAGCTAATCAAGTTGTTTTGCCGGCGAATATGACTTCGTTAAAAATGGCTGGGCAAAAATTAGTTAAACAGGGCATGACAACACTAGCTGAATTAAACCGTGTATTAGGTGATACGTAATGAAAAGGCTTTATTATTGGTATGATTTAGATTTTAACCAGCACAAAATCATCGCTAAATCGTCACAAGCTGTTAAACGGCAGTTATTGTTGCAAGGTAAAATCGCCATTAAAATTAAAGCAGGCAATATTATTACCGCACACAGTTTTAATCGTGCCGATCTGCTGATTATTACTAAACAATTAGCGACCATGTTAAAGGCGGGGTTATCCATCATTGATACATTACAGTTGCTTGCCCAAGAACAAACTAAACCGCACTGGCAATATCTGCTACTTGATATTAAACAGCAAATTGCTAAAGGTGAGTTTTTATCTCAAGTATTACAGCAACATCACTCGGTGTTTTCTGCGTTGTATTGCGAGATTATTGCAACTGGAGAGCTAACAGGGCAACTTGATGAAAGTTTTTCGCAGTTAGGGTTATTACTTGAAAAATCAATTAATTTACAAAAAAATCTAAGAAAAGCGATGCGTTATCCGCTGTTTTTATTATCTGTAGCGATGCTTGTTAGTTTAGTGATGTTGTTATTTGTTTTGCCAAAATTTTCGGATATTTATCAGGATTTCGATGCCGAGTTGCCGGCTTTCACAAAATCGGTTATCGAATTTTCTAACTATTTACAACAAAGTTGGTTAATTTGGTGCACGGTATTTTTTATCAGCTATTTTGGTTATCAACGCTATTTTAAAGTGCGCTACCGTCGTGAGATTGAAGTGATAGTAATTAAAATTCCCTTTATGGGTAAAGTGATTCAAACCAGTTGCCTAACCCAAATTTTTCAAACCATTGCAATTACCCAAAAAGCAGGAATACCGTTATTAACAGGTTTAGTCGCAGCCGGTAATACTACTTATTACAGTCTTTATCGTGATAGTATTTCACAAATTATTGCTGGTATTGAGCAAGGCCATTCATTTAGTCATGTACTGCATCAACAATTACACTTTCCTAATTTATGTTCGCAATTAATTCATGTGGGTGAACAGTCGGGCACGTTAGATTTAATGCTTGATAAACTAGCCATCTATTATCAAGAACAAAATCAGACCTTAACTGATAATTTATCGCAAGCTTTTGAACCATTATTAATGCTAGTGTTAGCCTTGATTATTGGCAGTTTAATTGTGGCGATGTATTTACCTATTTTTCAAATGGGCGAGGTGATTCACTAATGCTAATGTTTATAATCATCTGTTTGGGGCTTTGCATGGGTAGTTTTGTTTATGTTGCTTATTGTCGGTATTTGCCATCAATGTCCACATTTCAGTACTTATGTTGTATTAGCATTCAGCGATCCGCTTGTCCACATTGTCATAATAAACTCAAATTTTGGCAATTGTTGCCAGTTGTTTCTTGGTTTATCTTAAAAAGTCGTTGTTATAACTGCAATGCCAAGATTTCGTTACACTATGTTAGTGTTGAATTATTCGTCGCTGGTTTATTTGCTATTATCTATTTTGATAAAGGCATGCATATTCAAAGTTACATCTTAATGCTTCTTGGCTGCTATTTTTTGCTTTTGGCTTTTATTGATTTTAAATACTATTTATTACCTGATATGTTTACGCAACCATTGATGTGGGTAGGTATTATGCTCGCCTATTTTAAGATAACAAACATTGAATTAACCGATGTTTTGCTAGGTATTTTCTGGGGATATTTATTATTAAAACTACCTGCCACTTTATTTTATTTAATATTTAAAAAAGAGGGGTTAGGTGGCGGGGATATTAAATTACTGGCCGCATTGGGAGCTTGGCTACCTTATACATTATTACCCTTGTTATTGTTTTTTGCTTCGTTACTCGGGATTATATGTTATCTTTTTTTGCGATATGCGCTTAATCAAAACATTACAAAAATCATTCCTTTTGGTCCTTTTTTATTAATATCGGGTTATACGATCTATTATTGTACTAACAATTGTTGTTAAAAAACTACAGAAAATCTTGTGTTTCAGTCAATGTTTGTTAATCAATAATGTGTTAAAAGTGCTTAACGTAATTATTTTGTTCAATATATGCAATATATAACCAAAATTGATATCCATAGTAAAAATAGTTATTTTTATAAAAGTGAAAATCGCGTTATAGTGCTAGCTAAATCAGTGTGTTATGCTGTAAGTCAGTCACTAATTAAGGAATCATTTATGATATCAAGTAGTATTAATCAACTAAAAAGTGAAATGATCGCGTGGCGCCATCATATTCATGCTCATCCCGAAACCGCTTTCGAAGAAGTTAACACCACCAAATTTATCATCGAAAAACTGCAATCATTTGGTATTACCGAGTTATATACTGATTTTGCACCAACGGGCGTTGTTGGCATTATTAAAGGTAATCAAGAAGGGCGATGGATTGCGCTTAGGGCTGATTTGATGCATTAGATATTATCGAAGAAAATAATATCGATTATTGCTCAACCATGCATGGTAAAATGCATGCATGTGGGCATGATGGACATACTGCTATGTTGCTCGGCACGGCTAAGTATTTGAGCGAAAACCGTGATTTTGCGGGCACTGTTGTGGTTATTTTTCAACCGGCTGAAGAAAATGAGGGCGGGGCACGCGTTATGGTTGAAAATGGTTTATTTGAACGATTTCCAATTGAAGCGGTGTATGGCATTCATAATCAGCCTAATATGGAATTAAATCACTTTTATATTAACCATGGACCTATGATGGCTTCGTATGATGTTTTTGAAATTAAAATAACGGGTGTTGGCGCTCATGCAGCTGCTCCTCATTTGGGCAAAGATACGATACTAACTGCCACACAAATCGTTAATGGTTTACAAAGCATTGTCAGTCGTAATGCTGATCCTTTAAGTTCGTTGGTCGTTAGCGTAACGCAAATTCACAGCGGTGATACTTGGAATGTATTACCGCAAGAAGCGGTGATTCGAGGCACGGTTAGAACATTTAGCGCCCAAGTGCAAGATATGGCTGAAAGTCGCATTAAACAAATAGCAACAGGTATTGCTACAACATTTGAAGCCAAGGCTGAAGTGGATTATCAACGCCGCTACCCTGCGACGATTAATTACGCTAAACAAGCCGATATTGCTATCACTGCGGCTAAAAAAATCGTCGGGCAAGATAACGTAATTATTGATCCTCTTCCTTCAATGGGATCAGAAGATTTTGCTTTTATGCTGCAAAAAATACCGGGTGTATACGTTTGGTTAGGCGCAGGTAGCGGTGCCAACTTACATAACCCAGCCTTTAACTTCAATGATGAAGTGTTAACTACAGGCGTAAGTTATTTTGTTGAAATTGTTAACCAAGAACTTGCTAACTAACTTAAAACGATAGACACAAAGTCGGCTGGAATAAACATTATTTTATTCCAGCTTATAGTTCAAAAAGAATTAAAACGTCATTCGGCTGTTATCGTTTCCAAAAACTCTAAATGGGGTGTTTAGATCAATTCCATTATTAAGTACGACTTGGACACAAACACCATTTTTTTCATCCAGTTTTGCTGCGGCTAATACAAGTCCACCTTCTCGCCAACCACCGGCAAGTTTGTATTCAAGCGTACTACCAATTTTAGGAAGGACGTCACTGGTACCTTTTATTACATACATTCCGCGAGTGTTAGCACCACGAAATTGTGCTCTAGCGACCATTTCTTGACCACAGTAACAGCCTTTTTCAAAGCTGATTGCATCATAAGATTGTAAATTGCAGGCTTGTGGTAATAAAATTGCCATGTTGTTATCATCAATAATAGGATAACCTGCTTGCAAATCAAGTTTCAACCACTCACTACATGGATTTAAATCCTCCGGAATAGGTTCTGGTGTGACCATAATAACGCGCATTTCTGGTAAAGGTACTTTGATATAGGTGATATTATTTTCAGTAAAACAGCTTGTATCACTTAATTTTGCAGTAACTGTCGCAGGAATTGCATCACCGACCAAACCGATAATATTTAAATCTTGGACTGGTTCGATAGTCACTTTAGAAAAAACAGCGTATTTTTCGAGTTCGGCAATCTGTTTTTTTACAACACTTTTACGCTCGATATAGTAAATATCGTTACCGCGTTGAAATAATAATAAAGTGCTCCACATTCTGCCTTTATTGTCACAATGAGCGGCATAGAGCGTGGATTGTTCTGAAAGTCGGTTAATGTCGTTGGTTATTTGACCTTGCAGAAAAACACGGTTATCGTCGCCAGAGACTTTAACTAATTGCCAGTCAGCAAGAGAGGTTGGTTTAGAAGAAATATTGCTCATATTTGTACCTTTGGGTAATGAAGAATCCTAGCACCATTATGGCTAGAAATACTTAACTTCTGAGTTTATATAAAAAATAAAAAAATAACAATAAAATCAATTAGCAATATTTAAATAAAATTGATAGATTACAGATATTATTCATAATATTCTAAAAATTATTTTTGTTGATGAACAATTTTTTAAGTAATGCGCTTAGCTAATTGACTTTAATTGATTTTATTTATCAGTTGATGCAAAATGAATCACTAAATGACTAATTAGTTACATTGGAGGCAACAACCATGGCAAAACTGTCAGGCGCAGAAATGGTGATTCAATCTTTGATTGACCAAGGAGTAAAACAGATATTTGGTTATCCAGGTGGTAGTGTTCTTGATATTTATGATGCCATTCACACATTAGGCGGCATTGAGCATATTTTAGTTCGTCATGAACAGGCTGCCGTACATATGGCTGATGGTTACGCCAGAGCAACAGGCGATGTTGGTGTAGTTTTAGTAACTTCAGGCCCTGGAGCGACCAACACGATTACCGGCATTGCAACAGCTTATATGGACTCGGTACCACTGGTTATATTGTCTGGACAAGTTGCCAGTAATCTCATTGGTAACGATGCATTCCAAGAATGTGATATGATCGGAATTTCTCGTCCAATTGTTAAACACAGTTTTTTAGTTAAAAACAGTAAAGATATTCCAGATACCATCAAAAAAGCGTTTTATATCGCCTCGACCGGTAGGCCGGGACCAGTGGTGATTGATTTGCCAAAAGATATTGTCAATCCTGCGAACAAATATAATTATCACTACCCAAATTCTGTTTTCATGCGTTCTTATAATCCAACTATTCAAGGTCATAAAAAACAGATCAAAAAAGCCTTAACCACGCTACTATCCGCTAAAAAACCGGTGCTGTTTATAGGTGGTGGAGCTATTGCAGCTGATGCTAGTAGCGAAATTAAAACACTTGCAGAAAAACTCAATATACCAGTTGCTTCAACGTTAATGGGCATTAGCGCCTTTCCGGGGACCGATAAACATTACCTTGGCATGATTGGTATGCATGGGGTTTATGAAGCCAATATGGCTATGCATAATGCTGATGTGATTTTTGCAATCGGTGTCCGATTTGATGATCGAACCACCAACAATGTTGAAAAATATTGCCCAAAAGCCAAAATCATTCATGTGGATATCGATCCAACTTCGATTTCTAAAACTGTTGTGGCTTCAATTCCAGTGGTGGGCGATGCCAAAGTTGTTCTTGAAACCCTGTTGTCAATGTTAGATGAATCCACTGCCGAACGTGATCTCGATGCGCAGATCGATTGGTGGAAACAGATCGAACACTGGCGAGCACGTCATTGCTTAGCTTATAACCATGAAGGGCAAAGCATCAAACCACAAGAAGCAATCGAAGTATTATACAAATTGACCAAAGGGGATGCCTTTGTGGCAACCGATGTGGGGCAACATCAAATGTTCACGGCACTTTATTACCCATTTGACAAACCGCGCCACTTTATTACCTCGGGTGGACTTGGCACCATGGGGTTTGGCTTACCAGCAGCGCTTGGGGTTAAATTGGCATTTCCTAAAAAAACCGTTGTGTGCATAACTGGCGATGGCAGTATTCAAATGAATATTCAAGAGTTATCAACCGCATTGCAATATGGTTTACCTGTACTGGTGCTAAATTTAAATAACCGTTTTTTAGGCATGGTTAAGCAGTGGCAAGATATGATTTATGCTGGTCGGCATTCTAGCTCTTATATGGAATCTTTACCTGATTTTGCCAAAATTGCAGAAGCTTATGGCCATGTTGGAATAGTTATAACCAAGCGTGAAGAACTTGAATCAAAACTGAAACAAGCATTAGCCATTAAAAATCGTTTGGTTTTTGTTGATGTCATGACCGATGCAACTGAACATGTGTACCCAATGCAAGTGCGAGGAGGCGCAATGAACGAAATGTGGCTTAGTAAAACGGAGAGAACCTAATGCGTTATATATTATCAATTTTAACCGAAAACGAACCCGGCGCATTATCACGAATTATTGGTTTGTTTTCACAGCGCGGCTTTAATATCGAAACGATAACTACTGCACAAACCGAAGATCCGACTATGCACCGCATGACAATTCAAACTACCGGCGATGAACATGTGCTTGAACAGATCCAAAAACAGTTGCATAAATTGGTTAATGTTTATCGCGTGCACGATTTAACCGAAGGACCGCATGTGGAGCGTGAAATCATGTTGGTAAAAGTTGCCGCAAAAGGTTCGGATGCGCGTGACGAAGTAAAACGTTGTGCCGATATATTTAGGGGATCGATTGTTGATGTGACTGCGACACATTACATCGTACAATTATCAGGTACGAGTGAAAAACTAGACTCATTTTTAGCTTCAATTCGCGAAACTTGTAATATTGTCGAAACTGTACGCTCAGGGATTATTGGTTTATCACGTAGTGAAAAAACAGTCAAATAACAATATTTATTGTTAACATTTTTAATTAAGACGCATTGTGCGTCTTAATGTTGTTATAAATATTAAAATAAAAAGGCATAAAGATTGTAGTTATAATATAATTCCGCTAAAAATAAAAAATAACAACGCTTTATTCCTAGAGCAATGTTAACCGTTAACTATGGGAAAAAGCGATAAAAATTGATGCTAAATTTCAGCTCCGATCATCTAGCATATGAACTTAAATAAATTGTAAGGGAAAGCCGGATTGTTTATATGTCTAGATTAAAATAACCCACTAAAAACGCATATGGGAGTTTACCTGAAATCGCTTTATGTGGTTTGCCATATTATATTAATCAATTAGTTAATCTTTATTTTTCTATCTTTTGAACCGCTAAATATTTTTGAATGAAGCCATATCAACATTAAGGGTCGTATTACTCTTCCTGCTTTTTCTTTTGTTTCTGGGCTGGCAGGTTGAGTGAATTTTTCATTTATATGAGGGTTATCCCCCTATTTTATTGGTTCAAAAATAGATTAATTTCTAGTTAACATATCCAGAAATCTATACCGCTTCAGCATAAATTTATTTTTCATTTAACAGGTTAAAAAACATACTTAATAAAGTATGGCGTTGCCTAAACCGCTTTTTAAATAAAGGCGTTAAGCAGCTACCAGATACTCGTTTAGTTAACAGATATTATTGATATTAAGCAAAAGTATTGATTAAAAAGGTTAACGTTGCGTTAAAATGGTTTATACTCTGTTTCCATTATCGTTTATGCTTAAAACAATACTATAAATAACGATAAGCCAATCACCTCATTAACAATAAAATATAGAGATTTTAGGGAAAATAGGAAAACAATATGGACAACACGCTTAATCCCTTAATCGGTGAATTTGGGGACGGATTAGTGACGGGTTTAGGGGGCGTTAGCCATAATCGCTATAGCTTAACTGTTGAGGGGCTGCGCTCGCCGATTTCGGTTTGGCATGTTGACGGTAATGAGTCGTTAAACCAGCCTTGGCGTTATGTGATTACTTTTACCAGCTCTGACAAAGCGTTATCCATTGATTCAGTGCTTAATCAAAAAGCCACATTCTCTTTTAATCCTGTTATCCATCAACCGTATCAAAGCGTAATGTCAACAATCTCATCGTTAAGTGACTTACCGTCGGTGAATGATAAGCGCACCTTACATGGAGTGATTACCGAATTTAGCCAGTTATCCGTCAATAAAGAGGAAGCCCATTATCAGGTGGTGTTATCCTCGTGTTTAGCACGGCTGGCTATTGGGCAACATAGTGCCATATTTCAACAGCAAAGCGTGGTGAGTGTAGTTGAAGAAGTGCTGCGCAGTCATGGTTTAACGGGCATTGATTACCGTTTAGAGTTAAAAGAGAGCTACCCTGAGCGGGAGTTTATCACGCAGTGGCAAGAGAGTGACCTTGAATTTATTCAACGCTTATTGGCCGATGTGGGTATCTGGTTTCGCTTTGAAACCCACGCCGAGCACCACTGTGATGTAATGGTGTTAAGTGATTATGAGCAAGGCTATGCGCAGGTGGCTAATATTGACGATAAGCCCCCCTCTGGCACGCTCGATAGGGGTGTGGAAAGTGTTTGGGATATCAGCCTGCACAGTGAAGTGGTGGTCTCCTCAGTCAAGGTACAAGACTATCACTACCGTGATGCCCTCGCCGATTTACAGGGGGAAGTTAACACCCAACCCAAAGACCTGACCACCTATGGCTGCGACTACCGCTATGCCGAGCACTATCAAGGCTTAGATAGCAACGGACAGGAAAATCCACAAACTCGTGGTGATGATAATCGTGATAACGGCAATAATTCTAATGAGAATAATACGCATGACGATAATCAGATTGAAAGCGGTCAGTGGTATGCACGTATTCGCCATGAACAGGCGATTAGCCAGCAAATTATCCTCAAAGGCAAGAGTAACCGCTATAATCTTGCTCCCGGTCAATGGATTAACCTCAACGGCAGTCCGCTGGCGGAGATTAATGACGGTATCATCATATTAAGTGTACAAGGGCAGGGTAACCGCAGTGATGCTTATGCACTTACCTTTACCGCCATGCCCTATCAAGCCTTAAAACCCTATCGCCCTACGCCTATACGCTGGCCACAAGTCAGTGGTACTTTACCGGCAAGGGTCACCAGTCCCGACAATGACACTTATGGCTATATTGATACCCAAGGACGCTATCGAGTTAAATTTAATGTTGACCTGAAACAATGGAAAAGTGGCACCGAAAGCTTATGGGTACGCTTAGCCAAACCGTATGCGGGTAACACCTATGGCTTTCACTTTCCGTTAATTGATGGCACCGAAGTGGCTATCGCCTTTATGCAGGGCAATCCTGACCGGCCGTATATCGCCCATGCCATGCATGACAGTGTTCACCCTGACCTTGTCACCACCATTAACAAACACCGCAATGTGATTCGCACGCCGGCTAATAACAAACTGCGCATGGATGATAAACGCGGGCAAGAGCATATTAAACTGGCCACCAAATACGGCAAAACTCAACTTAACATTGGTCACTTAGTTAACGAAAAAAAACAACCCCGCGGTGAAGGCTTTGAACTGCGCACTGATGAATGGGGCGCCATTGCCGCCAACAAAGGCTTATACCTAACCACGCAAACCCAGCCGAAAGCGCAAGGCAAACAGCTCGATATGCAAGCGGCAATAAGCCAACTTGAAAATGCCCTCTCCATTGCCAAAGCCCTACAAAATGCCACCACCCAGTCCGAGGCGCACAGCGCCGATACCGACAGCCAAGCGCAACTTAAAGCCAACTTAACTCAGCTAACCCAAAGTGGCCTACTGGCCTATGCGCAAGAAGGCATGGCCCTAACTAGTCCTGAAAACATCCAACTGACAACAGCTAGCAGCCTCACCTTAACCAGCGAACATCAAACTGATATCAACGCTTTAAACAACGTCACCCTCTCATCGGCTGAAGCGATTGGCTTATTTGCGCAAAAATCGGGCATGAAACTGTTTGCTAACCAAGGCGATATTGAAGTGCAAGCCCAAAATGCTAACCTCAATATGGCGACCAAGCAAAATATTAAAGTGGATAGTGTGGATGGCAAGGTGACCATTACTGCCAAAGACAACCTCACGCTTATTTGTGGTGGCTCTTATATCAAAATCAGCAGTGAAGGCATTGAACTGGGTACACAGGATAACATCTATCTTAAGTGTAATGTCTTCCAGAAGATGGGGGTGGCAACAAAATCAATTACTTCTTTGACATTACCCAAAGTTACTTCAGAGGTTAATGAAAAAATTTGTTTACCATGTTTGATACGAGCTGCAGAAAAAGCGCAAATGCTAGTGATATTAGGAGATGAATAATGTTAAACCAACATATTTCTTATCGAACATTTTTGGAACAACAAAAGCAATCCAGATATAAACTCTCACTTTATGTATTAGTCGATGGGCTAGAATATGAACGCTTATTTCAAAATGAAATTATTCAAGATAAAAATACATTACCACTTTTTATCCGTCCAAACAATAAAGAGGTCGCTTTTGCAGGGCCTTGGCTTATCGATATTATGCAAGTTGATAAAAATGTACAAAATTCACTATTGCAGCTTGAAAAAACGTATCCATCGGTTATGTGGTTAATTTCAATTCTTAGCTTAGATTATTTATTTAACCAACTAGAAAACCAATTACATTTACAATTACCTAATAAACGTAATGCATTATTACGTTATTATGATCCACGTGTCTTAAACAAGTTACAAAATGTGCTCACACCTAAACAATTTAAACTATTTACATTAAATATCAATGACTGGCTCTATTTTCATAATAATTATTACTATTCACTAATAAGAGGTAAATTATAATGCAATTTTCTCAAGAACAAATGGATGCAATATATCAACAAGAAGATGAAGAGTACCTTTGGCAAGTAACGCATAAGATCAAAAATGATAAACGTTTAACTTTACCGAATGAAGATATTAATGATCTATTTGAGCGATTAAAAGAAACTTATAACTACCTTATTGCACTAGGTTTTACTAAAAAAGCACTTATTGAGGCATTTTTATACGGGGAAGCCGTAACGCCGGGTTATAAGAATAATCCAATAATTAAAGATTGGATTGAAAAAAAGGATCATATTCCAGAACAACAATATGAAGATTTGCTTATTATTGTAGAGAAAAAGCAAAAAGGTTTACTTTAAGGAACAACAATCATGCCGATACTTATTCTGATTGAAGAAATAATAGCGATAATGGGAGCTTCTATAATCGCTTATCAGACTAGCAAAGAAACATCGGATTATCCTCCAGGTTATGAAATAAGCGCTACGCCTATTTTGGAACCCAAAAAAACACATCATCATATCTACCCTGTATATCAAGACCCTATGATTTATATGGCTATATTTAAAGCGATAGAATCAGTAACAAATAAAGCTTTAGAAGATAATGAAATAATTGATATGACTGGAGAAGATGATATAGAGCCCGATACACCAGAGGCAATAGCAGAATTAGAAAAAGAGATCGAACTAATACAAACATATCATATTAATACTTATAAGAAAAAACTTGAGAGGTTAAGACGAGGCGAACCAATTAGTCCAGCGTTAACAGAAACACAGTTATTAACCCTTATTGATAATTGTGAAAAAGAAATTAAAGAGATACAACATGATATTGAGATGGCTAAATATTATAATATAAGAGTCTTAACTAATCATGAAAAAGAATTGATTAAAGCCACAATCGCTGAAAAAATGGTTAGAATAAAAGAAGATCAGCTTGAAAAAAGCCAACGGTGTAACTGCTCTATTTCATCATTTATTACGAAAAAAATGTTTCGCCGTAATATGAGCGATCTGTCGGCTGATTACCAGTGTGCGTTTACTGGCGAATCTTGGGCGCGTACAGAAAATCCGAAAACGGGTAAAATGTCGGTAGAAATCAAAGAATGGCTTTATGAAGGCCCTGCAGGAAAAGCTGATTTCGATGGTTGGCTGGAACAATTTTGTTTGTTGCTTGAAATGAAAGCCAATTATGATTCCTTGATGTTTAGCAGGACACAAGTTAATAACAAGACAGGTCAGCCAGAATTAAAACGATTGGGTAAGCAAAAAATAAAGGGATTCAAAAGACAAGCCGAAAAACATGATAAAATTTGTTCTGCTCATCCATATGCTCACTGCTGTTGGGTTTTTATGACCCCCCTTGCCTATAATGCTTTTTTGAAGATGTTAAACAAGGCTTCCTACCCTTCAATCAGTGCAATTTGGGTTCCATTACCGTAATTAACATAAGGAGATTAATATGACTAAATACATTGAATCAGACGATATTCAGTTTAGTATCATACTTTATTTACCAAAAACAACAACACTCACATTTACTGATTTTTATCAACGTTTGGAAAATGCCCTAAAGGCTTATCAAGATAGTTTTGATTCAAACATGCGTTGGTACCTATCTAAAAACACCATAAGAGCGAAACCAGAAGAGTTAGTCTACTGCCCTGAGGGTTTTACTGATTTTGGGATGAAAAAGCTTGCTTTAGCCTACCAAAAAATTGAAAAGAACAATGATACGCAGATTTTTTTTATTGATGGTGAACCGACAAGTATCGGGCAGGTTATCACTTATAATGTTGATAAGTCATTTTTTGATGATGCTCTGATTAGTTCTGAAATTGACTTTTTTTTCACTAAATTTGAAGATTTACAGCTGTTAAAGCAAATCACAACCTTTGTGACAAAATTGGCTAACGTATTTACAGATAGCTATATTGAAATTGATTTGATGGAAAGAGTTGAAGCTATATTTCCTAAACGAATCGGTACCTCACTAATTATTTACATTCCAGCACCACTAAATGCAAAGGATTATCCAGAAGCGCATAAAATTATTCCTATTAATCAAAATGATAAACAAGTTGGCACTGTCATTGTATCGCTCGATCACTTTCCATTTTTTAAAAATATTGAGGATGTGAAAACAATGAATCGCCTTGATGTTCGGTTACGCGAAGCGGATTTGCTACCAGAGCGAAGTAATTTATGATTATCCCTAAACTTACTAAGTCAAGACATTAAGGTTGTCTGGTTACAAATTGAAATTCAGTCATCAGAAACTGAGATAAAGACATTATGGATAAAAAATGAAGCGGCTATTGCCAAAGTAGCCAAACCCAATGGGGAGTTGTCTTTAGCCGAAAACACGGTTGCTTGGACTAAGCATCCTTTACAAGCGAGTAATATACCCAGTAGTACACTAATTGTGGGCACGGCATTACAGGTCGAGATGAATGATGCAAAGTTATCACTAAGCGACAATCGAGCAATAGATGCACAAGATAACGTGTGGTTAAAAGTCGATGTACTTGATGATAAAAACCGAAAAAGAAGTGGTTGGGTGTTAGTGAATGGAGAAGGTGCTAAGCGGGTCTGTTGTTGGGATTGGTTTGATTTTATGCAGATAAAAGAAACGTCCACATTAAAAGAAATCTACCTTGACGCAGACAAATCGTTAAAACGCAATAAAGACAACCATGCATTATCGCAATATAAACCAACAATAAAAGAAACGTTATCCATCCTTGATAAGCAACACCCTGTTGAAACCAATAGATATACCAGTATAAAAGAAGCGAGTTTTAAAGGTATTGCAGATAAACCGATGTTATTTACGGCATTAAGTCGCTTATTAGTCAATTACGAAAGCGAATGGTATAGTGAAATTGATGCTGAAGGTAAATTGCCGAAATGGGAAGCGTTAAACAGTGAGATGACGGAAAATGCTAAAAATATATTAGCGTATTTACAAACGGGTGACGAAGCAAAATTAGATGCATATTTAAGCCGTGTAGGTAAAGCAAAGGACTCCCCTGAAGCGAAAGGGTTTGAAACACGAAGACGAGAAATAAGCCGTTTTCCTGCTGATTATCAACAATCACCATCGGAAAAGTTGACTAAAGCGCAGTTTGAATCTTATGCCAAAATGGCAGCATTAGAAAAACAAGTAACAGCTTGGGAAAAGACCAAAGAGAAGATAAAAAAGATGTTATGGTGGGATGATGTTGCTAAAGGCTTAGCCAAGCTAAACCAACAAAATGACACGCCCCCAGAAAATGGCGAGACAACGGATACCACAACTCCCCCTGCAGATACCACCCCACCAGCCACGCTTAGCGCTGATGGCAAGGCGTGGTTTATTCATCCGGTGGCGATGATGGATTATTTCACTAGAGTAGGAATTGTTACTTATCATATTTATCATGACGGAAAAATTGAAAGGCATATACCAGTAAAGACATTAAAAGGTTATGAAAAAAAATATAAATATGTCTATCATGATAAAAATAGTCATGTACATCAATTAGGAATATATGATTATGTTGAAGTAACAAATATTTTTTACCCTCACCAAAGATATGGTCTTACAAAATTCATTCATCTTATTGATTTAAGAGAAGTTCGTCAAAAATATTCACAACATGGTCTGAAGTACTGTTTTAATGTAGATAGTAGTCAAAAACGATTTTTCATGAATCGTGATACTTTAGCAAGTTTTTTTGGCGCAATGCTAGAAGTTAATTTTGTTGATATTAGTTGCAATGGGTTTAGTACTATCACTGGTGGTTCAGGGATCAGTAAGAGCCATTATAATGGTTATCATGGTGATTTTAAATATTTAAGAATTGATGAAGTTTTGGCAAAAGGAGATGGGACAAGCCTTCATATTGATCTACATCCTGAATTATTTGATGTTGAACGTCAAAATCAGTGGAATGATGCTTTGTATAAATTTGGTTGGACAGATATGCTTGGTTGGAGTTATACCTTAAACAAAATTAAAAAATTTCCTAACCATATAACAAAAGAGACTGCACACCATAATCATCATTTGCATGTACAGTTTTATGATATGGATAAAATTAAGGAGCGTAAAAAATGAAGAACCTAATCTATCCTGTAGTTATATATTTTATCATACTGTGTCATATTAATCTTGCAATGGGTAATAATGTACAAAATGATCTACATTATTATCAAAAAATAAGTTTGCCTTATTCATCGAATGACGTAACAAAATATTATTATTGGGAGGATAAAACTGAAGAATTGCGTATATCTCCAAATCAAAAAGTATCAGTTAGGTTTTCTGATAAAGAATGCCGCATTTTGCGAAAATTAGCAAAATTTGGTAGAAGTGATTCCTATTATCCTGCTATTTATTTTAGTTACAAAAATATTTTATATAAAGGTATATTTTTTATAAATTATACTGATAATGATATGCCAGTATTTGTTTTTCAACTAAATAGTTATGATCATCATGGAAACATTATTGACGTAATCGTTCTAGATGAACGAGTAAATGTAGAAGGTGAAGTGTTATACTTTAATGATTTTACAATTCAACAAAATGGGACGATTTTAATTAGTAAAAATGAGCAATATTTACTTGATTATGATTTAATTGATAATAACGGTAAAGGTTTTAGAAAGGGTGAAGCAAAATCTAAAAGATTTACATATCAAATGAGTACTTCAGGCATTTTTAAAAAGATAAACGAAACAAATTATAAACAATATAAGTGGAATTGATTGATAAACAATAATCTGCTTATAAAATTTAACTCCCTCCTAATATACAGCCAAAAAGAAGAAAGTTCTCTATGATAAAAGTAAAAGAGTATTTGGATACTAAAAAATGATAGAACTGGACTATTTCTAATATTTTGGCGAAGATCCGTGCGTGGAATGATGAAAAAATAACGAAGGAATGGGATGGCTCAACATCGCAACAATTGAAATCAATTAGAAATTTAGTTATTTTTTTACAAAAGGAGTTTAATTTAAATGATAAGACTTGTATCAACATCAATGCATTGCTTATAAAACAAGTGGAGAAGGTAAAAATCTTTATCCTCCTGCTGACAATTGGAACATTGATCCCAGCTGTTACTAATGCCAATAATCGTGATGTAATTAAAGTATTGTCGATAAAAAAGGTATTAGAAGTAGATAATAGTGACTATCTTAAAGATTTATGTAATAAATGGAAATTAGATAAAAAAGAGATAATACATTTTTTCGCTACTGCTGAAAAAGATATCAATTCAGCTCAAATAAATTCGTTTGATATCTATCCGTGTGAAATAAAAGGTGAATTATTAATTAATGGAATAAATAAAAAATATAGTATTAATTTGGGTGGTCTAGGATTTTTTTATGGAAAAAACATCAAACAAATAGTATTTGGTTGTTCTAAAGGTGAGTGTCTGAGATATGTTCATTATGAACCAGATATGTAATATTTTTAATGGATAGCCATGATATTCAGCCAGTTTATCTAAGTAACGGGTAACTCTCCCTGCCGGTAAGCTTACTGCAATATCAATACCTAACGCCTCACGATTAAAGTCATCGATGACATTGAATGTCCTAAAGCGACGTTGATTACAGCTACTATCACTCATAAAATCCATTGACCAACATTCACCTTGTTTATTAGGAACCAATAGCTTTTCTGGTGTTCGTTGGGGGATACGTTTTTTACGTTTAGCCCTAATATTAAGTTTTAACTCACAATACACCCGATAAACACGCTTATGATTCCATTTATAGCCGAGCTTTCTGATACGATTAAAGCATTTAGGAAAGCCCCAGCGTAAATGCCGGTCTGTGATAGCATTCAATACCGAAACAATCACCGAATCATCCTGTAACTTAGGTTGATAATAGTCAGCACAACGGCTTAAGCCAACAATGGCACAACTCATAGTAATAGTAACTGAATGATTTTATTTTAGTTGCTGTGCCCACGTTTTACGTGCCTTTGTGGGCACTAAAGCTTTTTTATAATTTCTTCCTGAAGCTGGGATTTTAAGCTCAGTTCGGCAAACATCTGTTTAAGCTTACGGTTTTCAGCCTCCAGCTCTTTTAAGCGTTTGATATCCGACGTTTCCATTCCGCCGTATTTTTCTCGCCATTTATAGAAAGTTGAATTCCCCATGCCATATTTACGGCAGAGTTCCTTGACAGGAATACCTGCTTCAGCTTCTTTTAAAATAGCGACGATTTGATGTTCAGTCATTTTTTTCATAATTAAATCCTCTTTTACTTTTATCATAGAGAATTTTCTACTTTTTTGCTGTACTATTTTAGGGGATAGTTACATTAGTGAATTTTGCATTTGCTAATACAACAAAATGTGATGAAGACTCATTTGAGGAAGTAAATATAACCACTTTTTCTGGCAGTCATATGAATTTAAAAAATCAATATTGTCCATATTCTAAAACCGAACCAATAGATTATATAGGATATCAATTATTAACTATTAAAGTTGATAACCAATTATATACTTATAAAAATAATGTTAGTGATAATGGATATTCCAGTAGAGAAATGTTCTATTCTAAACTAGGGGTATTTGGTATTGCTGAAGCCAATACAGGCAATTCTCCTTTAACGGTAACATATTTGACTATTAAAGATAATAAATTATTTTTATTGGGGAAAATCACGTT
>NZ_LZGR01000018.1:0-3104 GCF_001690255.1 Gilliamella sp. App2-1 | reverse complement strand
AAACGGTCTTAACTGACGAACAGCAACAAAAAATCTACGAAGACGCCTACAAAGAAGCGATGAATCAAGGCATGTCGGCGATGGGCAGTGAAACCCGTCAAGGCATTGACATGGCGGTCAACCTGATTAACGGCATCATTAGTGGCGACATGACAGGGGCGGTTGCAGGGGCACTGGCACCAAAAATTGCCAGTGCCATAAAAAAACAAACCGAGCATTACAACCCTGAAACCGGCAAATGGGAAACAGACCACATTGCCAACACGGTCAGCCATGCCATCTTGGGCGGGGTGGTTGCGCAGCTGCAAGGCAACTTAGCCCTAGTGGGTGGCTTAGGCGCTGCCGCAAGTGAACGCAGTGCGGATGCTATTGCAGGTATCCTTTACCCCGATAAAGATATCAAAGACCTAAGCCAAGAAGAAAGACAACAAATCAGCGCCCTATCCCAACTCGCGACTGGCCTAGCTACCGCCGCGGCGGGTGGTGATGTTCAAGATATCAATACTGGCGTTGCGGCGGGGAAAAATGCGGTTGAGAATAATTCGTTACTTGGTGATAGGTTTCGTGAAAAACATAAAAACAGTGTTGAATACTGGAAAACAGAAATTAGAGAAAAAATTGGTGAAAATACAGCATCTCAAATTCTTAATGGGATAATGATGTCATATGGTGATGCGGTTGATTTTGGTGCTGGCGCTGCAGATACAGCATTAGATGCTATACTTGCATTAGGAAGTTGTACCATGGGGGCATCTTATTGCGATACTGCACTCGATGATTTAGGGAAAGCTAATAAAACTGCATCAGACGCAATGACTTCATTAATCAATGGTGATACGTGGGAGCATGTTCGTGATGTTTTTGCTAAAGCGCAAAAGGGAGAGCAACGATCACTAGAAGAAGTGGCTTCAATTCTAACCAGTATATTAGTACCATCAAAATTAGCAGGAAACGCCGGAAAGGTTGTTAATAATATTGATGATATTGTTCCACCTAAAGCTGGAAAGGGAACGAATCAAATAAAACCTACAGTTATTGCGGAATTAGAAGTTAATGGTAAAAAATTCACAGATACAAACCAAACAGCACGGGCGGCAGATAAAGCAAATGTAGATCAACCTACATTGATAAATGATAAGGTAACTAATAAAGAGATAAGTTCAGGTAAGCCTTATCCTAATGGAAATATGGCTACAGCCCATGCTGAAATAGGAGCGATTCAACAAGCTCACGATGCAGGTTTGGCCAAGGGGGCTGATTTGAATATCAATGTAAGTGGGAAAGATGTTTGTAGTTATTGCAAAGGTGATATAGCTGTAGCAGCTCAAGCTGCAGGAGCTAAATCAGTAACAATTAAAGCTATAGATGACAAAACAGGATTACCTAAGACATATATATGGAAGTCAGGAATGAAATCCATAAGAGAGGTGAAAAATAATGATTAAATTTGAGTTAGGTGGATATTTCTTTGAGAGAAATAGACGTATTCAATTACCGATAGTCAAAAAACCATCAATTGATGAGTTAGATAATTATTTGAATATTTTTAAATATAATTCTGGCGTATTCATTTTAGATAATGATCAAGAAGATAATAATACTCCTTATAAAATGATTCTTTATTCAGATAACCAACATTATTTAGTAATGTTGGAGACAATATTACAGGATGGTGATCTAGAGGTTAGAACATTCTTTAATCAATGTGAATGTTCTAAGATTATGCTCATATTAAACGAACCATATAATAATTCATTAGTAATCCAAGACTTTTTTTTGGTTAAAAGAGTTTTTAGTGAATTTTTTATTCATGGTGATGTTAGTCGAGAACTATTGAAATAAAATCTAGCGCCCTTTACTTGTAGTAGCTCAAACGTAACCCGACAAACCTATCCTATATTAGAGTATTCGTTATTAAAAAGTGACAGTTGACACTGTCACTAAATTTTATAATTAATTTTTTAATTGCTAATTTTGGCTTAGCACCACTTTTTAGTCATTATTGTTTTCATACGCCATGGTTAATAAATCCCGTTTACTGTATTTCTCATTGCACCATATATTCCTCTATTCAAAACACAAAAAACACATTAAGTTACGATTTTTACTTATTTTACTTACAAAAAATTGGTTAGGAAAAGTATTGATTTTATTTGATTTTTTTGTAATAGCAAAGATGTTATAAAATTAAAGTAGGTAACAACGCAGGATCCAATTATGACCGAAGTCAAAATGGAAAAACACCTAGAAAATTCACTTGAAGCTATCATCAACAATGGTAAAGAAAAAGGCAATATCAGCATTTCAACCGAACATCCATTGGATGATTTGCCGATCACCAACCCTATCCTTCAACCTGATAGCGTTGAAAAAACCGACGCGCCACTGATTGACACCAATCAAAAAGTGACTAGTGAAGATAGTCAGCATTATTGCGACAGGCAATGGGCAAAAAGAGCGAGGTGATATCAATATCATCGGCAGTCAGGTGTCAGCGGGTCATGATGCGAAGCTCAAGGCGAACCATAATGTTAACATCATCGGTCAAAAAAACACGATAAAAACCGAGAGCAAAGAAAAGAGCAGCAGTGGCTCGTTGGGGGTGGGTTATCAAGTTGGGGGAGAAAAAAATGGTCTTAACCTATCAGCCAATGCCAGCCAAAGCAAATCACGCGAAAAAGGCAATGGCACCGACTGGCGTGAAAGCGTGGTTGAAGCGGGCAATAAGCTTACTCTTATCACCGGTAATGACGCCAACATTGTGGCGGGACAAGTCAAAGGGGATAGGGTGGAAGCCGATATTGGTCATAACCTCAATATAGAATCGAAACAAGACCGCGATGAGTACCATTCCAAAAACAGCTCAACATCCTTGGGGGGCAGTGTTTCATGGGGGAGTACAAATGGCGCAAATGCTGCAGCAAGCCAAACCAAAATGGACAGCACTTGGCAAAGTGTGACGGACCAGTCGGGCATTTTTGCCGGCAAAGGGGGCTTTGACATCACGGTGGGCAACCACACCGACTTAAAAGGGGCAGTGATAGCCTCAGAAGCAAAAGACAAGAGCAAAAACCGTCTTGACACCGGCACAATCAGCTTTAGTG
>NZ_LZGR01000017.1:0-63330 GCF_001690255.1 Gilliamella sp. App2-1 | reverse complement strand
CAATCGGTAAGTATAAAGATAAAAATACAATTACGGGGAAAAAAATAAACCAATACAATTTTTTATATTGTGAAATAAATAATATTAAACATGTAGATGTAACTATATTGATTATAGTAAATTGGATATGAATACATCTAAATAACAGCCATAGTGCAAAGTATAATAGGCATGCATTGGTTATATTTACTAATATTTTTTTATTTGATGTCATTTTTCTTTTTCCATAGTGATGTAATAATTAGCAATATGATTAATATGATAAATCCAATAAAGAATTTATTATTGTCTTTTATTTTTATTAAAATATCAGTCGAAGCTGAATATAAAATTAAATAAGGCAATGCCCCTAAATATGAATAGAGCAAGTATTTAAATTTGTTTTCCTTAAAATAAACCCCCATATAATTAATTGCATTATATGGTATAGGGCTTAATCTCAAATAAAACAAATAATGAGGTTTTGAAGGATTTATTGATACTTTATATTTTTCAGTTAATGCTTTTATATCAAAAAATAAAAGACTCTGTGGAATGTAAATCATTATGAACATATTGATTATAATTCCTGTGCTTGAAATTAAAAAACCTTGTTTTTGTCCTAAAATCAAAATAGCTAATACATACAGGATTGGCATAGGAAAGAAGAATATTGGTAATATTGCAAAAAAAATTAGCAAATATAGTTGTACAAATTTTAAATTTTTTAAAATGTTAAAAATATAAACGTAATCAGTAATCTTAAATAAAAATAAGATTAAAATTAAAACCAGTAGTTTGATATAAATATTCATTTCTATATATTAGCTATTATCATCAATAAATAGTCATGCGATTGCTTGTTATAACTGTAGGAAGATGCTGGGATGTTTACGCTTCATGACTAAAATAATCCTCTAAAAATTTATAAGGCGTTTTACTCAAGATCACTTTAGGCAATTTAATCGTATTATAGTAGTTTACAAATCTCTTAAGCCTTTGTTTTCTATTTTCTGAATTGTTCAATATTTGCGGATTATGCCACATCTCTATTAAAGTGTGTATCATTTCTTTCGTTTTTCCCATTTGTTTAAGGGCAGATAGGTTTCGTGAATTTTTGATTGATACGATAGTTGTAAGGCGTTTTTACAAATAGGTGTTTGCTCATTCCTTGATATTCACATCAGATATACAATAAATATTTTCTGGTTTTCTGCTTCCTTTCATTTTTAAGTATAAGGTAAAAGCCTGGTGTCGACATACAACATTTCACACGGATAGATTTTATTACCGCGTTTAGCTTGTCGACTTAATTTATCTTCAATGAATTTTTTATTATTAATAAAAAGGTTAGATTCTTCACTCATGATTTTATAACGTTTGTTTTTACGCAGTAAGGAGATAAATAGCTTCAATCTAGCTTTTGTTAGCTCGTTATAAAAATATTTAGCCTGATCGGCGACTATTATTTTTTTCCCCTATAATATAGTTGCTATATCTCCAGCCAGTGAAACAACGTTATGCATATTCATTACAGTAGTTTCTCCAATTACTGTAAATAACGTGAGTAATTCCTATAGATTAATTTCCCATCTTATTAAATCTAATTTATTCTATGATTAGGTAATTATTCATGTTCATTAAGTGTCTAGTACCTAGCCATTTGTTTGTCAACCGTTAGTGCCCAAGCATCAATCCCGCCCGTAAGGTTATATAGGAAGTGGGGATCAAAGCCGTTTTCTGCTAAATAATAAGCAACGTTTAGGCTTCGCCTGCCATGATGACAATAAATAACTATATCGATCTCATCTGGGATTTTATCTAAATATAGCGGGATCATATTCATTGGAATATGCGTTGCGTTATTGATAACACAAATGGCTACTTCATTGGATTCTCGTACATCAAGCAGAAATAGATTTTCTTGCTGCTTTAATTTTTGTACAAGTTCGACTGGGGTGATTTCCTTTATTGTCATTATGTAAAACTCATTAGAATAATTGTCAAAAAGTTTCAGGTAGGTATGTGTTTCAGTATAAAATTTCAATTTTAAATTGATTAATATATCCTGCAATGATATTGCAGGATATATTTTTACCACTTATACCGCTAATGCCTTACTAATTTTTTCAAATAAATCTTTAGATAAATTTTCAATTTTTAGTAATGCTTCAAGTGCTTTTCGCATTTGTTGTTGACGTTTTTCGTCATAACGTTTTAATCGAATAAGCGGATCGATAAGCCTTGCTGCAACTTGCGGATTTTTTTGGTTTAACTCAGTAAGAATCTCAACTAAGAATTGATAACCACTGCCATCTTCAGCATGAAATGCCACAGGGTTATTATTGACAAAGGCGCCAATTAATGCACGAATCCGATTTGGGTTACTGAGTGTAAATGACCGGTGAGTTAATAATTTTTTCACGGTAGCAAGAACATTCTTTTCTGGGCTTGTTGCGTTCAATGCTAACCATTTGTCCATAACAAGTCCATCTTGATGCCATTTATTATCAAAGTCAGCTAATAAGTCAGTTCGACAATCCAGTTCAGCTTTTACCGCTACATTTAAGGCCGCTAAACAATCGGTCATATTATTGGCTTGATGGTATTGTTGGCCAACTAATGTATTGGCGCGCAAACTATCATCGGCATATGCTAATAAAGTTAAACAACAGTTTTTAAGTGACCGTTTAGCTATATCATTATGTTCAATTTGATATTGTGATGTTTTATTGTGGTGATAAACGGCTAATAATTCATCATAGAGTTCGTTTGCAAAATGAGTTAATAAAAATAGACGCACTTGATAAATTGCGATTGGATCAACCACAGTAAATAAATTCGCCAACTCGTTTTCAGACGGTAAGGTCAAGATTTGCGCAATAAGGAAAGGATCAGTATTTTCTGATAACAATACCGCTCTAAAACTATCTAATACTGAATCAGGTAGCATTAATTTCTGATTTTCCTGATAATTTTTTACATTTAAGCGAACATATTTTGCTAATAACATTTGAGCTGCATCGTAACGGCTAAATGTGTTAGTCGCGTGTTGCATTAAGAAAATAAGATCATTATCTTGATAATCATAAGTTAACTTAACAGGCGCTGAAAAATCACGTAATAATGAAATGATCGGTTTTTGAGTGACATTATCAAAGATAAATTGTTGTTTGTTTTGTGTTAAATTTAAAACATGGTGAATAGTTTTGCCTTGGTATTGCAGTGGAATTATTTCACCATTATGTTGATATAACTCGATATCAAGTGGGATATGCAAAGCTTGTTTTTGTGCTTGATCTTGAGTTGCTGGCGTATATTGTTCTACCGTTAAAGTATATTGTTGATTTTTTTCGTTGTAATTATCGGTAACGACAAGTTCAGGCGTACCTGATTGACTATACCATAATTTAAACTGAGTTAAATCGATACCTGAGGCATCTTGCATGGCGGCAACAAAATCATCGCACGTTGCAGCACTACCATCATGGCGTTTAAAGTAAAGTTTCATCCCTGCTTGGAATTTATCTTCACCTAATAAGGTGTGCATCATACGAATAACTTCAGCCCCTTTTTCGTATACGGTTACTGTATAAAAGTTATTCATTTCAATGACTTGTTCTGGACGAATAGGATGAGACATTGGGCTAGCATCTTCGGCAAACTGAACAGTACGCAAGAGTTTGACATCTTCAATACGTTTTACTGCACGTGCTCCCATATCGGCGCTAAATTCCTGATCTCGAAATACTGTTAATCCTTCTTTTAAACTGAGTTGGAACCAGTCACGGCAGGTAACTCTATTACCTGTCCAGTTGTGAAAATATTCATGACCAATTACACCTTCAATACCGAGATAGTCATCATCTGTTGCTGTTTGTGGTTTGGCAAGCACATATTTTGAGTTAAAGATATTCAAACCTTTATTTTCCATTGCTCCCATATTGAAAAAATCGACTGCAACGATCATAAAAATATCTAAATCATATTCAAGTCCAAAACGAGTTTCGTCCCAACGCATGGCATTTTTTAAGCTAGTCATTGCCCAGTGCGAACGATCTAAATTACCTTTATCAACATAAATTTCTAAATCAACTTTGCGTTTGGATTGCGTAATAAACTGATCTTTTAAAATATCAAAATCACCAGCAACCAAGGCAAATAAGTAAGCAGGTTTAGGGAACGGGTCTTGCCATTGTACCCAATGACGTCCATCAGCGAGTTCGCCTTGCGCTATGCGATTACCATTCGAAAGTAGGTAAGGATAACTTTGTTTATTCGCGGTAATGCGTGTTGAAAAGCGTGCAAGCACATCGGGTCTGTCAAGATAATAGGTGATATGACGAAATCCTTCTGCTTCACATTGAGTACAAAGCGCTTCGCCTGATACATATAATCCTTCAAGTGCTGTATTATCAATTGGTTTGATTTCGTTAACAATCGTTAAAGTAAATTCTGCAGGAACGCCTTGAATGATTAATCCTGTTTTCGTGATTTGATAATCATGCCATGGTTGCTCGTCGATATTAACGGAAATCAATTTAAGATCTTCACCATCTAAAATTAGATCGTTCGCTTGCTTATTTTTTTGAACGATGCGGCTACGAGCTGTTACAGTTGTTATTTCGGGTGCTAAATCAAAATCAAGATCAATGTCGGTAATGGTAAAATCAGGTGCTTTATAATCAAGACGGTTTTTTGCAATAGGTTGCGATTCAGGTGTTTTTGTATTCATGTTGTTATAACCTTTTTGGTTTGGACTCAATATATATGTTGTGCTAGCGAATATTATAGCTGATTAAAAACAATCTTATTACATAATTAATCTATATCTTCATTATTATTCTGCTATAATCTTCGGAATTTTCTTTAAAGTAATAACACTAAAATTACATGTTACCAGCGATAATTACATCAATATTAGATACTGATGCTTATAAGCTGCATATGCAGCAGGCCGTATTTCATCACTATCCTGAAGCAACTGTAGTTGCACAGTTTCGTTGTCGTAGTGATGATCTACTCGGGCAATATGCTGATCAAATAATGCATCAAGTGAAATTAATGGAATCATTAGCGCTATCTGATGATGAATTTAATTATTTATCAAATATCTCCTTTTTTAAATCTGACTATTTAAATTGGCTTAAAAAATGGCGTTTCAATAGTAATTTACTCACTATAAAAGATGAAGATGGAGTACTTTCCATTACGATTGAAGGTAAATGGTTAGATGTCATTTTGTGGGAAGTGCCATTACTTGCTGTTATCAGTGAAATTGTTCATAAAGATCGTTCGCCAAATATTGGCGTGCCCGAAGCATTAGCAAGGCTAAAAGATAAATTAGCGATGTTTAATGAAAAAACAGCTAATATGGATATGTCAGGCTTTAATTTAATGGATTTTGGTACTCGTAGACGTTATTCGTATGCGGTACAAGAGGCCGTTGTTAATTATTTGAAAAGGCATTTTAATAACTTTCACAGTACTAGCAATTATTTAATAGCCTATCGTTTAGGGCTTACCCCCACTGGAACGCAAGCGCATGAGTGGTTTCAAGCTCATCAGCGTTTAAGCCATAGACTTCAGGATTGTCAAAGCAATGCGCTTCAGGTTTGGTTAGATGAATATCCGCATGATTTGGGGGTGGCATTGACCGATTGTATTACAATGGATGCGTTTTTACGTGATTTTGATTTGCACTTTGCTTCTAACTACCAAGGGCTTCGCCATGATTCGGGTGATGCAATTGAATGGGGCGAAAAAGCGATTGCGCATTATCAGCAATTGGGCATAGATCCGCAAACCAAACTGTTAGTTTTTTCTGATAGCTTAAATTTTGATAAAGCGATTAACATCTATCAGCATTTCAATCAGCGTGTAAAATTGTCATTTGGTATTGGTGGATTTTTAGCTTGTGATATTCCATCTAAAGATGCTAATACTAAGGCATTGAATATAGTGCTTAAATTAACGGAATGCAATAACCAAGCTGTCGCTAAACTATCAGATAGCCCAGGTAAAACGATATCTCAGGATTTAGATTTTATTGATGAATTAAAACGAACTTTTAGTGTTAAATAATGATAATAATTTATATTTAACCCATTATTAATATTAAAAAATAATATCAGTAATAAAGGTTTTATTATTCATGGATTCCATTTTTGTTATGGAATAGTCGTTAGAATATATCTGTATTACTTTATTACTGTAAATATTACTTAAACAAATTAATGTAGAGATGGATAATTAAAATGACTTCAGTTGCATCTATTGTTGATGTGTTACAAGGCAAAATTGCTGTTGGTAGCACTATTTCGGTTCAAGGTTGGGTAAGAACTCGACGTGATTCTAAAGCAGGCATCTCATTTTTAGCCGTTTATGATGGCTCTTGCTTTGATCCTATTCAAGCAGTTATTGAAAATAATTTACCTAATTATGAACAAGAGATCTTACGTTTAACGGCTGGTTGTTCGGTTAAAGTCACCGGTAAAGTGGTGGAGTCGCCAGGTCAAGGTCAAAAATATGAATTGCAAGCAACACAAGTTGAAGTATATGGCTTTGTTGACGATCCGGAAACTTATCCTATGGCAGCTAAGCGCCATTCAATTGAATATCTGCGTGAAGTAGCACACTTGCGTGCAAGAACCAATATTGTTGGTGCGATAACGCGTGTACGCCATACGCTTGCGCAAGCTATACATCAATTTTTTGATGAGCGTGGCTTTTATTGGCTATCAACCCCAATTATTACCGCATCAGATACTGAAGGGGCGGGCGAAATGTTCCGCGTTTCAACACTTGACATGCTAAATCTGCCTAAATCGGATAATGGCAAAGTTGATTTTGATAAAGATTTCTTTGGTAAAGAAGCTTTCTTAACAGTTTCTGGACAATTAAACGCTGAAACTTATGCTTGTGCACTTTCTAAAGTTTATACTTTTGGTCCAACATTTAGGGCAGAGAATTCAAACACTACTCGCCATTTAGCTGAGTTTTGGATGATGGAGCCTGAAGTGGCATTTGCCGATCTAAACGATAATGCTAAGCTTGCCGAGGATATGTTGAAATTTGTGTTTAAAGCAGTGTTAGAAAAACGTGCTGACGATATGCAATTTTTTGCGCAGCATGTCGATAAAGAAGCAATTAATCGCCTTGAGAACTTTATTAATGCTGATTTTGCTCAAGTAGATTATACCGATGCTATTACTATTTTACAAAATTGTGATGCTAAGTTTGAAAACCCTGTTAGTTGGGGAATCGATTTAGCCTCTGAACATGAACGTTATTTAGCCGAACAACATTTTAAAGCGCCAGTAGTTGTTAAGAACTATCCTAAAGATATTAAAGCGTTTTATATGCGTATGAATGATGACGGTAAGACTGTTGCCGCAATGGATGTTTTAGCGCCAGGAATTGGTGAAATCATTGGTGGTTCACAGCGTGAAGAGCGTTTAGAAATGTTAGATAAGCGTATGGATGAAATGGGACTTAATAAGGAAGATTATTGGTGGTATCGTGATTTACGTCGATATGGTACAGTGCCACATTCAGGCTTTGGACTTGGTTTTGAACGCTTAATTGTGTATGTAACAGGTGTTCAAAATGTACGTGATGTGATTCCATTCCCAAGAACGCCACGTAACGCGAACTTTTAAAAAAGCTTAAATAGTATACATTATTTTTGTCCGGGGGTAATTTGGAGTAATAAGATGCGCTAATTTTAAAACAATATAGATTAAAAAACGAACAAATAGGTTTAGATTTAGCCTTAGGCATCCTATTTAATGAAAAGTTCGCTTGATTTTAAAAAAAAATTATACATAATTTAACATACTGTAAAAAGTAGATAAGAAAGTAATAGATAAAATATTATTTTTTGGATGAATAATTATTGTACAAAAATGGCGCTAAAACTTATGGAAGGTGTCATTTTAAAATAACCATGAGGGTAAAAATAATGAAACGTAATCTTTTAGCAATCGCAATCCCTGCTCTTTTAGTAGCAGCTGGAGCAAATGCATCTATCGAAGTCTGGAACAAAGATGGTAATAAAGTTGACTTTTACGGTCGAGTAAAAGCAGCTAACAACATCACAGATCGCGCCCAAAAGGGTGAAGGTGATGATACTTCAGCTCGTTTAGGTATGTCTGGTCAAACCCAAATCACAGATAGTGTAACTGGCTATGGCCGTTGGGAATACGAAGCTAAAGCAGGTAAAAAATCTGCTAGCGAAATACGTTATGCATTTGCTGGTTTGAACTTTGGTGATGTAGGCTCGTTCGACTATGGTCGTAACGATGGTGTGTTAAAAGCAATTACAGCTTATACCGATGTGTTACCTCAATTTGGCGGTGACGCTGCAAACAATGCTTGGAATGTACTTTCATCTCGTACTAAAGCAGTTGCAACTTATCGTAATAACAACTTTTTTGGTTTAACTGATGATTTAAGTTTTGCATTGCAATATGCTGATAATGGTGATAATTCAGCATATACTGAAGACTCTGTTAAAGATGAGTCAAGAGAAGCTTATGGTGCTAATGCACAATGGCGTATCTTTGATACAGGTCTAACATTGGGTGGTGGTTATGCTCAATCAGCTGTTAGTAATGATCGTCATAGTACTTGGACTACAGGTTTAAAATATGATAATTACAATTTATATTTAGCAGCTAGTTACTTCCAAAGTAAGTTAAAACGTTATGTAGCCGTAACAAGTGCAAGTGGTGGAAAAACCGTTGCTCATTCTGATGCTAAAATCAGAGGTATTGAATTAGTTGCTCAATATGGTATCGATTTAGAAGTGGGGCGTTTAACTCCATCTGTCGCTTATGTTGAACATAAAGGGAAACATGGTTCGGTTCATTATAACGATGAAAAACTATTCAGCTCAGTTAATTCACCTTTAGCTAAATATGTATCTGTAGGTGCAACTTACGATTTAAACAAAAATTTTAGTGCTATCGTAGAATATAAATTCAACCTTCTTAAAAAGGATGATGTTGGTGCTGGAAACAATACCGAAACTAGTGATAATAGTAATCATCCAGCTAAACCAGGTACTAAAGATGTGTTAGGTGTTGGTTTAATTTACCAATTCTAATTATTTTTAATATGTTATAGAAAGGCACTTAGGTGCCTTTTTTCATTTCTTAGATTTTTTTCTATCTAAAACACATTTTATGTTTAAAAAAAATTTACATTAAGTATTAAAATTCTCGTAATTTCGCAGAAATAATTTAACCTATTTTGTTAAATAGGCAAGATATGCAATAAAATCTATTTATTATCTAGTAAAAATAGTTATCACAGTAATAATGTAATTGCTATTTATTGGCAGTTATTTATTAAACTAAGAGCAAAATAATTTGCATTTTTAATAAAAATATACCTACGAGGGTAACAAAATGAAACGTAATCTATTAGCAATCGCTATTCCTGCGCTTTTAATTGCAGGTACAGCAAACGCTTCTATTGAAGTGTGGAATAAAGATGGTAATAAAGTGGACTTTTATGGTCGAGTTTATGCATTAAACTATATTACTGATCGCGATAATCAAACAGGTGAAGGTGACAAAACCACTGCACGTTTAGGTATGTCGGGTCAAACACAAGTGACAGACAGTGTAACTGGATATGGACGTTGGGAGTACGAAGCAAATACAGGTAAAAATGCTGATAACGAAACGCGTTATGCTTTTGCTGGTTTAAACTTTGGTGATTTTGGTTCATTTGATTATGGGCGTAATGATGGCGTGTTAAAAACATTAACGTCTTATACTGACGTTTTGCCAGAATTTGGTGGTGATGCTTCAAATAATGATCTTTATGCATTAACAGATCGTACTAAAGCCGTTGCTACTTACCGTAACTCAGATCTCTTTGGCTTGGTAAATGGTTTACGTTTTGCTGTTCAATATGCAGATAACGGTGATAACAGCTCAACCAGCCATTTTAAAAAAGCTCGTAATGATAAACGTAATAGTGCTGAAGCATGGGGTTCTGTTGTTGACTGGGATGTGCTTGATACTGGTTTATCTGTTGGTGCTGGTTATGCACAAACGGGTGGTCATAAAGATGCTAAAGCATGGTCAGCTGGTATCAAATATGATAACGACAACCTTTATTTAGCAGCGTTATATATTCAAGGTAAACAAAAATACGGCTGGGGCAATGCATCAACAACTCGTAGTGCTGACGATTTAAAAACAAAAGGTTATGAATTTGTTGCTCAATATGGCATTGACTTCGAAGTGGGTCGTTTAACTCCTTCTGTTGCTTATATCCAACATAAAGTTAAAGATGCATCTAATTATTCAAGTGATGCAGGGCTTAAGGGTAATGATTTAGCTAAATATGTTGATGTTGGTTTAACTTATGATTTTAATAAAAATCTACAAGCTATTATCGATTATAAAATCAACTTGTTAGATAAAGATGACATCGGTGCACGTCGTGCTTTATATGAAGATAGTTCATTTACTAAATCACAAATCAAGGGCACAACAAAAGACACAGTGGCACTTGGTTTAATTTACCAATTCTAATAGGTTTTATCTTGGTAATTTTAAAAGGCACTTCGGTGCCTTTTTTATTATCAGCTATCGATTAAATATTCTTTGTACTTTAATTAATACTCTGTTAAAAAAATATATAAATAATAAATTATGATAACAATGAAGCTTTATACAACGCAGTAAATTATTGGCTAAAAAATATTGCCTTAGATGTTAACGATCACTTGAAAGAATTTTTATTCAATTGGTATAAAAAATCGTGAAGCGATTTCTTGTCATAATTTATGTAGCGCAATGAAATAAATAAAAAAAGAGATTCGACAAATTATCACTCCAATGTTAAGTGATCCTATGAGGGGTGCTTAACAAATTAGTGCATTAATTGCAGAAGGTAAAATTGATATCTTAATCTTTTTGTGGGGTTATCTTAATGCAGTACCTCATTCTATGAAGTTAAAGCACTGTTACGACTATCGATGGTTTGGAATATCCTTGTTGCCACTCATCAAGCAACAGCCCATCATTGATACACTCTTCTATTTTTACGCAAGAGATTAATACGAAATACCTAATTATCAAAGTTATTTAGCGCAAAGAGTTAAATAAATATCAATACCATTCCAAATTCGTAAAGTAGGTCGGCAAATATTTCCGTTTGTTTTACCCTCACTTTGTTAGTCATGTTTATATCACTACTAGTGATATAAGATAATGCAGTAGCTGTGATTAGCGCTATTATTGGGGGGAATTTTAATTGATTATGACTTCCCTTTAGTGTGTTGGTGTTTCGCTTGTACTTTTTTCTTATGTGGGATTGTTAATATTTTCTTTCTCTCGGCTTCCTGTATTACCATTGCCAAAGCTTCTATTATTAATGGCGTGAAAATGGTTGTAAAAGACAAAAAAATTACATGCTATGTGCTTACGTTAACCAGTTATTATGTACTATGGGCGCAATTTAAGTTGATATTACCATTAACAATCACAAGCGTAATAGGTAGTCCAAGTTATGTAAAATGGATGCATTATGCTATTCAAGCCGGTATTTTAACTTATACTGCTTTGCCCACTCGCTCGTTGGATTAAGAAATATTTTAGTTTAGATCAACGCCTTAAATTTGGTCTATTTTTAATGTCATGCGCTTTTATTATCATGGTTTTTATATCAAAACTCATAGTACTATTATCACTGATTGAGCTATTTTATTTAGAGGCAATTATTCTGAACCCGGTCGTGAAACTTTATTGACAGTACTGAGTAATCTCAAGGTAAAGGGAGGGGAGTCATATGGGATTTAGTCGTTTAGGGCTTGCGCTAGTGAGAATTTATTAGTTATACCGGTGCTGGCTATTATGAATTGCCATGCAAATTAATTTTCCACGCCTGCCATAGATAGTGCTGACCAGAATTGGAATATTAACTTTAAGTTATCTACAATATCAATTTAAAAATGAGCCACCAATGCCACACATTAAAATGAGGAAGATTGGCTAATTTCACCACCTTTAAATAAAATAGCCTCGTTAGTATTAAGTTTATGCCATGTTTCATTCGAGGTTAATGGTAATGTAGAAATAATGGTAACAACATCATTTGGTGTTGTATGTTGTTGAAAATCAATTTCGATATCTTCATCCAGCAATTTTGCTTTGCCAAATGGCGCTTTACGGGTTATCCAATGTAAATTGGTTGAGCAGTAGGCAAACACATATTGCCCATCAGACAGAAGCATATTAAATATACCAAGTTGGCTTAACTGATTGGCACATTGTTGAATAAAATTAAACAGCTCAAGATCATTGGTCGGTTTTTGCGAATACTTTTGATGTAGTTGATTTATTAAGTAACAGAAAGCATATTCGCTATCAGTTTCACCAATAGGTTGAAATAGCCCTGTATCTAAATGTTGGTAATCAGTTAATTGCCCATTATGAGCAAAAGTCCAGTTCTTTCCCCATAGTTCTCGGGTAAATGGATGGGTATTTTCTAAGGCGACCCCGCCTCGATTAGCTTGGCGAATATGGGCAATTACGGCTTTAGATTTGATGGGATATTCTTTCACCATTGTAGCAATAGGTGAATAGCTGCAAGGTTCGGGATCTTTAAATGTCCGGCAGCCTTTTCCTTCATAAAAAGTAATTCCCCAACCATCTTTGTGAGGACCTTTGTCCCCACCCCGTTTAATTAAACTAGTAAAACTAAAGCAAATATCGGTTGGCACATTAGCACTCATACCCAATAATTCACACATATTATTTGGCCATTTCTTTTTCAATTAGCAAAATAAGTATATGGATCACTTTGATATGGATTTCTTGTACGCGATCGGCATAGCCAAAATGTGGAACACGGATATCAACATCGGCAAGTCCATTCATTTTACCGCCATCTTTACCAGTTAATGTAATGATTTTCATGCCTTTTTGCTTTGCTACTTCAATTGCTTTAAATACGTTGGTTGAATTTCCTGAAGTTGAAATTCCTAAAAGCACATCACCTTTTTGCCCGACACCTTCTACATAACGTGAAAAAATGGAATCAAATCCAAAATCATTACCAACACATGAAATATGACTGACATCTGATATGGCAATAGCTGGGTAAGCAGGGCGATTATCACGAAAGCGGCCGGTTAGCTCCTCAGCAAAATGCATAGCATCGCAATGAGATCCACCATTACCGCATGATAACACTTTGCCACCTTGTTTAAACGAATTAGCAATTAAGATTGCGGCTTGTTGAATTTGTTGCAGGTTTTTATCATCTGAAACAAAATTAGTTAATACGTCGATAGCTTGGTTTAATTCATTACGAATATTGTCAATGTACACGGATATTTCTCCATCAATAAATTTATCTACTATTGTAATTTGTTCAAAATAGCTTGCAAGTGATAAAAATAAAATTCCCTATCTTAATAAAAATTTTCAGGAAAATATGCCATTAAGTATAAAAATAAGCATTGAATTAAAAATAAATTAAGATTACTTCTAATAATAATGGTTGAAATAACGATAAAATTTAAATTAATTTTAAAATTAACAAATAATACATTTGCAATAGTAAAATTCTTTGCATTTATTTTAAACAATATCTTGAATAGAACTTGGCCGTAACGTTATTTGCCAATAGGATAAGTTTTTCTTTCGTGATACAATTTATTAAGTATTTTTTCACTTAAAAAAGAGTGAAATGACATTCATAATAGAATTGATAAGGAATTAATATGCAAACAATTGAAGGTAAAGTGGCTGCGCCAAAGGCGAAAGTTGCAATTGTGGTGGCACGTTTTAATCATTTTATTAATGATAGTCTAGTAAATGGTGCAATTGATGCATTAACACGTATTGGACAAGTTGACGATAAAAATATCACGGTTATCTGGGTTCCTGGTGCTTATGAAATTCCACTTGCCGCAAAAGTTGCAGCACAGTCGAAAAAATATGATGCAATTGTGGCGTTAGGTACCGTCATTCGGGGAAGTACGGCGCATTTTGATTTTGTAGCAGGTGAATCAAGTTCTGGCTTATTAAGTGCAAGCCTAGATAACACCATTCCAGTTGGATTTGGTATTTTAACCACCGAAAGTATAGAACAAGCTATTGAACGTGCAGGTACTAAGGCCGGCAATAAAGGTGCTGAAGCCGCATTAACTGCGCTGGAAATGCTAAATATTATTAAAGCAATTAAGGAGTAATTTAGTGGCATTAGTTAATCCTCGTCGTCGAGCAAGAGAATGTGCGGTACAAGCCATTTACTCGTGGCAAGTTTCCAGAAACGATCTTGCTGATGTTGAGACAAGTTTTATTGCAGAAGAAGATATGAAAGGCGTTGATACTAAGTATTTTCGTGAATTATTAAATGGGGTAGCAAAAAATACCGCCGATTTAGATGATAAAATGGCGCCTTATCTCACTGAACGCTCTGTTGATGAATTAGGACAAATTGAATTAGCGGTACTAAGAATCGCATTATATGAATTAATGAAACGTCAAGATGTACCTTATAAAGTAGTCATTAATGAAGCTATTGAGTTAACTAAAACATTTGGTGCCGCTGACAGCCATAAATTTGTTAATGGTGTATTAGATAAAATAGCCCCAACCATTCGTACGCGATAACCGATTAATTATGAGATTGATATGAACGACAATAACGAAAAAAGCAAACCCACTATTTTTTATGCCAAAAATAGTGAACCTAAGAAACATTCTCGCTCAGCTACAGAAAAATCTACCGGATGGAAGGGTAAGCGTAAAGATGATTCATTTCAGTCGAAACCCAAACGCGATCGTCAAGATCGTATTGAAACTTTCAAACCTCGAAATGATAAATCTAATTTTATAAAAAATAAGTTTAGTGTTGAATTTAATCAATCTCAATCTTTCATCGATAACGATTCACCATGGAAAAAAAAAGTTCGCACTAATGAACAAACACCTACATTTGGTTATGACGGATATCGTCAACGGAAAGAAGAAACTTTAGTTTATAGTGAAAATAGTTGTAGGGCTGTTTTCAAACATCGGCGTGCAGCGATTGTCAAATTATTTATTACTCAAGAGATGGCTTATCTTTTTAAAGATTTAATTGACTGGTTAGTTAAACAACGGTTAGGTTATAATGTTGTCTCTAGTGAACAAATTAGTAAAATAACCCAAACTCAACACCATGGTGGCGTCTGTTTAATTGTTAAAAAGCGTGTTCCACTCACATTATTAGATTATTTAGATGACAATAGTGATAAAGAGCATGATCGTGTTTTAGTAATTGACGATGTCAATAATCCACATAATCTAGGGGGATTAATTCGTAGTGCCGCTTTTTATGGGATAAATGGTGTGATGTTACGTCAAACAAATTTACTCGATAGTGGTGCCGCTATGCGCGTAGCAGAAGGTGGTATTGAGGCTATTGAATCAATTAAAAGTGATGATTTTGTTGCTTCACTCGATATGCTTAAACAACGTGGTTACCAAGTTGTTGCACTATTACCTTGTCAGGCAAAGTCTATTGCATCAAGTGAACTACATAAAATTCGTTTTAATAAAAAAGTTGCGTTAGTCATATTTCAACAAATTAATATGAAACTCATCAATTCTGCTAGCGTTGTTGTGCATTTAAAAGGCAATGATAACATGCCCGCTTTAAATATTTCGGTCGCAACGGGGATTTTATTGTCTAACTTACAAAAATAAAGGCATATTTTTTTATTTAATATCAGTTGATTATATAATAATAGTTATTTTACCAGTTGATAAAATATATCAAATAGCATAATTTGATTAGAAATTGCTTTTTTTTTCTGTAAATTATTATTAATTTCTTGTGTTTTGGTAATGGTCATGGCTTTTAAGCATAAAGTTGGTTTAATTTTCGGGAAGTTTTATCCTTTACATTGTGGTCATATTTATTTGATTGAAAAAGCCATGAGCCAAGTTGATGAATTACATATTCTTCTTGGTTGTGAAGCAACACGCGATAAGCAACTTTTTAATAAAAGCCATTTACCAAAACAACCTCAAGTCAGCGACCGTTTTTCGTGGTTAAAAGAGACGTTTAAAGATCGCCACAATATTCATATCCATGTACTTGATGAAGCGGGTATTGAATTTTATCCGAATGGTTGGCAAGATTGGAGCTATCGTGTTAAACAGATTCTTTCTTCACATAAAATTAAACCCAATGTAGTATTTACTAGTGAGCCGCAAGATGTCAAAAACCATGAATTCTATTTTGGCTGTCCAGTAGTCATTGTCGATGCTAATCGAGATTTTATGAATATTAGCGCGACACAAATTCGTGAAAATCCTTATAAAAACTGGTCTTTTATTGCACAAGCAGCAAAACCTTTTTTTGTTAAAAAAGTAGCTATTATTGGTCAAGGGAGATTTTGTGACTTACCTATTCAGCTGGCTAATATTTATAATACTCAATACGTGTCTAATGGTTATATTAATTATATTGAGCGCGAAATATCAACTCATCATAATAAACGCTATTTGAGTGAAACTGATTACATTAAAATTGCGATGTTACATGTTGAACGAGTTTCAAAGGCCGTTGAAACCGCTAATAAGCTTGTTTTTACCTCAATTGATTTTGAAACACTAGCGCACTATTACAATCAAATCTTCCAAAAAGATAATGATGTTTTAAAAGCCTTTAAAGACAGTTACCATTTTGATTTAGTTATTCACGAAAAAGATTTAAACTCACAATTTTCACAACTGGACTATTTTGAAACAGTCTCCAAGAAGGTTGAAGCATTATTGATTTAGTTCATCACATTTATTGTGGCTTATGCTAAAATAAGGTAAATCTTTGTGATAGGTAAATTTTATGTCTCAATCTTCTGATAAACAAGACAATACAAATCAAGAAAAAATTGATTTTGGTTACATGCAAGTTCCAAAACAAGAAAAAGTAAAACGTGTCGCTGAAGTATTTAACTCGGTTGCTGATAAATATGATGTCATGAATGATCTCATGTCATTTGGTATCCATCGAATTTGGAAAAGAATTGCCATTGAATATAGCAGTGTGCGTACAGGACAAAAAGTTTTAGATCTGGCTGGGGGCACTGGTGACTTAACGGCAAAATTTTCGCAACTTGTTGGTGATAATGGATTAGTTGTTTTAGCTGATATTAACGAATCGATGTTAAAAGTTGGGCGGGATAAACTGCGTGACAAAGGATTATTTAAAAATATCGAATATGTACAAGCCAATGCTGAAGAATTACCTTTTGCTGACAACTATTTTGATTGTATAACAATTTCATTTGGTTTACGCAATGTCACTGATAAAGAAAAGGCCTTACGTTCTATGTGGCGGGTATTGAAACCTGGTGGACGTTTATTGATTCTTGAGTTTTCTAAACCTCAATATCAAATTCTAAATAAAGCGTATGATCTGTATTCATTTACCATGCTACCATTAATGGGCAAAATTGTGGCAAATGATTCTGAAAGTTATCGTTATTTAGCCGAATCAATTCGCATGCATCCCGATCAAAATACATTGAAAAAAATGATGGAAGATGCTGGTTTTGTTGATGTGAAATATCACAATATGACTGGTGGCATTGTTGCATTACATACTGGCTTTAAATTTTGATGTGATAAATAATAATGACATTTTTTAGACTGTATAAAATATTAACCGTATTTCGAGCCTATCAATTAAATGAACTATTGCCGACAAAATATCGTTTGTCAAAATGGCTGCGTACTTTATTGTTTTGCTTGTTTTGGGTTAGACCTAAAGCGAAACAGCAAGAAGTTGGTGAGCGCTTACAACAAGCACTACAAGAATTAGGTCCGGTTTGGATAAAGCTTGGACAAATGATTTCAACTCGGCGTGATGTTTTGCCAAAACACATAGCTGATGCTTTAGCTAAATTACAAGACCAAGTTATTCCTTTTGACGGTAACATTGCTAAACAATTGATTGAAACAGCTTTAGGGCAACCTATTGATTATTATTTTGCTGATTTTGACGAAACACCACTAGCATCAGCATCAATTGCACAGGTTCATACCGCAGTATTAAAACGTAGCCAAGCCGAGGTTGTTATCAAAGTTTTACGCCCTAATATTTTACCGGTTATTCAAGCTGATATCGCGGTGATGTATTGGGTAGCTAAACAATTTACTAAACGTATCAAATCAGGCGAAAAATTGCGAGCTGTTGAAATAGTGTATGATTATGAAATGACACTATTAAAAGAATTAGATTTACAAAAAGAGGCTTACAATACCATTAGATTGCGTGATAATTTTATCAATAGCGATACGTTATATATCCCTTATGTTTATCAAGAACTGTGCCGAAAAAACGTGATGGTTGAAGAGCGTATTAAAGGAGTTTCTATTGCAAATATCGACCAGCTCAAGCAGAATAATGTCAATATGAAATTACTTGCAGAACGAGGTGTACAAGCCTTTTTTACTCAGGTATTTCGTGATAACTTTTTTCATGCTGATATGCATCCGGGTAATATTTTTGTCGATATTACCGATCCACAAAATCCACGTTATATTGGAATTGATTGTGCCATTGTTGGCATATTGAGTGATGATGATCAACGCTACCTTGCTGAAAATTTCTTGGCCTTTTTTAATCGAGATTATCGAAAAATAGCCGAAACCTATATCGCTTCAGGCTGGGTACCAGCAACGACTGATGTTATAGCGCTTGAAATGGCGATGCGCAATGTTTGTGAACTAGCATTTGCAAAACCTCTTGCTGAGATCTCATTTTCACAGATTTTACTGCAATTATTTCAAGTGGCGCGTCAATTTGAAATGGATATTCAACCCCAATTAACTCTTCTTGAAAAAACGTTATTTTATATTGAAGGGCTTGGACGCCAGCTTTACCCCGAACTTGATTTATGGCAAACAGCAAAGCCGTTTTTAGAAAAGTGGTATAAAGATAAATATAGTGCTAAAAAAATTCTGCAACAAGCTTGGGAATCGTTACCAGAGTGGCGAACCATGTTGCCACAGTTACCAGAAAAATTAAATAACTATGAGCGAATAACCAAACAGATGAATGTTCAATTAAAACAAATCAATCAAGAATTACAACGTAGTAAAAGGCGTGAACGAAATCTATACGGGATGCTTGGGTTGTTTTGTACTTTATGTATTATAATACTGTTTGTTCATTAAAGATATCGCTCTAAGCTAGTTATTTTGGAATATTATAATTTGCGTGTATAATTTAGCTATTAACCCCATAGGAGATAATTATCATGATGCCAAGCTTGCCTCAACTCCTCATATTAATTGCTGTTGTTGTATTGTTATTTGGAACGAAAAAATTACGTTCATTGGGCTCTGATCTTGGCGCATCAATTAAAGGCTTTAAAAAAGCCATGAGTGATGATGACAATGACGGTAAAAAAGAGTTTGATAATTCACAAAAAGTCGAGAATATCGACTCATCTGATTCTAATAATCACAACAAAAAAGAGTAAACTGTGTTCGATATCAGCTTTGGGCAATTACTATTAGTATTAATTATTGGTCTGGTGGTGTTAGGGCCAGAACGATTACCTGTTGCGATAAAAGCAGTTGCAGGATGGATAAAGGTGTTACGTCGCATGTCAGCCACTGTACAGTTAGAGTTAAATAAAGAACTTAAACTACAAGAATTACAAGATAGTTTAAAAAAGGCTGAACAAAGTGGTTTAACAACACTTACGCCAGAAATTCAAGAATCTATCGATGATTTAAAGCGCGTAACAGAATCCTTAAAAAATGAAATCGACTCTACAACGCAAATCAATCCCCAAATTGACACAGATAAAAATAAACCATGACAGACGACGCTACTCAACCATTAATTGGTCATCTTGTTGAACTCAGAACACGATTACTACGTTGCATTATCTGCATCTTGTTGGTATTAGCTTGTTTACTCTATTTTTCCAATGATATTTATTACATTGTAGCAAATCCACTTATCAGCCAATTACCTCAAGGTAGTAGCATGATAGCAACCGATATTGCAGCCCCATTTTTTACGCCAATTAAGCTAACAACCGTGGTGGCGATATTTATTTCAATTCCGTATGTACTGTACCAAATTTGGGGATTTATCGCACCAGCATTGTACCAACATGAAAGACGTTTGGTGATGCCACTAATTATATCAAGCACGATTCTTTTTTATCTTGGTATCGCCTTTGCTTATTTTGTGGTGTTTCCACTCGCGTTTTACTTTTTTATTCATACAGCGCCGGTTGATGTGGCTATTAATACTGACATCACAAAGTATCTTGATTTTGTTATGACACTTTTTGTGGTATTTGGTTTTGCTTTTGAAGTTCCAGTCGCTATTATTTTGCTTTGTTGGACAGGAATAACGACGCCTAAAAGTCTACGAAAAAAACGCCCATATATTATTGTTGGGGTATTTGCTGTCGCGATGTTTGTAACACCTCCAGATGTATTTTCGCAAATATTATTGGCTGTACCTATCTGTTTATTATTTGAAATAGGGACTTTCTTTGCCCGTTTTTATCAACCACGTAATAATGACAATATAGAAGACGATAGCCAAGAATCTGAACAATAGACATAAACAGATAACCAATGAATTAAACAGAACAAGTAAGGATAAAGAGTCATAATGAATACATCATTACCTGATTTTAATTGTGCCAATGTATTAGTTGTGGGCGATATTATGTTAGATCGCTATTGGTATGGGGGAACTAATCGAATATCGCCTGAAGCACCAGTGCCAGTTGTTAAAATCGACTCTTTAGAAGAACGCCCAGGCGGCGCTGCCAATGTTGCCATGAATATTACTTCACTTTGTGGTAATGCACGACTTATTGGCTTAACAGGCATTGATGAACCTGCAAAAATTCTTGATGAACAACTCAGTAAACATAAAGTTCACTGTGATTTTGTATCCGTTTCAACGCACCCAACCATCACCAAATTACGAGTTCTATCACGCAATCAACAATTGATTCGTATCGATTTTGAAGAAGGATTTGGTAATATTGATGCAACGCCTATTCTTGAGCGCATTCAAACTGCATTAACAACCCATAAAGTGTTAGTTCTGTCAGATTATGCTAAGGGGGCATTATCAGCAGTTCAAGCAATGATTAAGCTTGCCAATCAAGCCAATGTACCGATTTTAGTTGATCCCAAAGGTACGGATTTTGAACGTTATCGTGGAGCAACAATCCTAACACCTAATATGTCAGAGTTTGAAGCCGTAGTCGGCCATTGTCAAAGCGAAGAAGATATCGTAGAGAAAGGTTACCAGCTGATTAAACAGTACGATCTAAAAGCACTTTTAGTAACACGAAGTGAAAAAGGCATGACGTTACTCCAATTAGATAAACCGATCTATCATCTACCGACTCAAGCCAAAGAAGTGTTTGATGTGACTGGTGCTGGCGATACTGTAATTGCCACCTTAGCAGCGGCGTTAGCAGCGGGGCAATCTTTAGAAGAGAGCTGTTTTTTAGCCAATGCCGCAGCCGGTGTTGTTGTTGGTAAACTGGGTACATCAACGGTTTCGCAAGTCGAGCTAAGTAATGCTATTCGAGCCCGTGCCGATGACGGTTTTGGGGTAATGACAGAAGAGGAACTCAAAGAAGAAGTACAAAAGGCGCGCATGCGTGGTGAAAAAATTGTTATGACCAATGGTTGCTTTGATATCTTACATGCGGGTCATGTTTCTTACCTTGCTAATGCGCGTAAACTAGGGGATCGTTTAATTGTTGCTGTGAACAGTGATACCTCGGTTAAACAGTTAAAGGGCGAATCCCGACCGATTAACCCGTTAATGCAACGAATGATTGTACTGGGAGCGCTTGATTCAGTTGACTGGGTTGTTCCATTTGAAGAAGAAACCCCTCAACGATTAATTGCTAGCGTCTTGCCCGATGTCTTAGTCAAAGGTGGCGATTATAAACCCGAAGATATTGCTGGGGGAAAAGAAGTTATCGCTGCTGGCGGTAGTGTTAAAGTGCTTAACTTTGAAGATGGCTGTTCCACGACTAACATTATTAATGCAATAAAAAATCGCTAAATTGTAGTAGATAAAATCGGCTACTTCGGTAAGTAACCGATTGTTTCTCAAGCTTCTATAACTTCAATTAGCTATTATCTTGTTTTAAACATAACTTAATATAAAAATTGGTCACCATTTTCATCAAGTCTCTTAATAATATAGAACGTTAATAATGATTAGTATGATCAATCGTTAATAACTATTATTAAATTTCAAAATTAATACTTTTTTTATTATGCGCTTTATGCAAAGCTAATAACCAAATTATGAAAATGAGTATTAAGGATATTTTATGACCAAACATTATGATTATATTGCTATTGGTGGCGGTAGTGGTGGGATAGCATCAGTTAACCGAGCTGCATCCTATGGAAAAAAATGTGCTATTATTGAGGCAAAATTATTAGGCGGAACCTGTGTAAATGTTGGGTGTGTGCCTAAAAAAGTCATGTGGTATGGTGCACAAATTGCTGAAGCGATTAATCACTATGGCCCCGATTACGGTTTTGATACCACCATGAATCAATTCAATTGGGATAAATTAATTGCTAGCCGAACTGCTTATATTGATCGAATCCATCAATCGTATGATCGAATTCTCAATAATAATAAAGTTGATGTGATTCATGGATATGCTAAGTTTGTTGACTCTCATACCGTTGAGGTAAATGGCGAACATTATAGTGCCGATCATATTCTGATAGCTGTCGGGGGTAAACCAACGATTCCGAATATCCCTGGTGCGCAATATGGTATTACATCTGATGGTTTCTTTGCACTAAAAGCCTTACCTAAGCGTGTGGCGGTTGTTGGCGCTGGTTATATTGCTTGCGAAATCGCAAGTGTATTACATGCACTTGGCGCGCAAACTCATCAATTTGTTCGCAATGCTACACCACTACGATCTTTTGATCCACTTATTGTTGAAACCTTGATGGAGGTTATTACTACTGAAGGGCAACAATTACATACCTTTGCGATTCCGCAATCTGTTACAAAAAATAGTGACAATTCTTTAACATTAATCCTTGAAAATGGTGAAAGTTATACAGTCGATTGTTTAATTTGGGCAATAGGTCGTGAACCAGCTACAAATGACATGAATTTACAGGCAGCAGGAATTGAAATTGATAATAAAGGCTTTGTGATAGTGGATAAATATCAAAATACCAATGTACGGGGTATTTATTCTGTCGGTGATGATACAGGTGCCATGGCATTAACGCCGGTTGCGGTTGCTGCTGGTCGTCGCTTATCAGAAAGGCTTTTTAACAATAAGCCTGATGAACATTTAGATTATAGTAATATTCCAACCGTTGTCTTCACCCATCCAGCAATTGGAACAGTAGGGTTGACGGAGCCAGAAGCGATACAGCAATATGGTCAAGAAAACGTCAAAGTCTATAAATCCACTTTTACGGCCATGTATACCGCAGTTACACAACATCGTCAACCATGTCGTATGAAGCTAGTGTGCGCCGGTAAAGATGAAAAAATTGTTGGTATTCATGGTATTGGATATGGGATGGACGAAATGTTACAAGGCTTTGCCGTAGCACTAAAAATGGGTGCAACGAAAAAGGATTTTGATAACACCGTTGCAATTCACCCAACTGCTGCTGAAGAGTTTGTTACTATGCGTTAATATGGCAGCTACTGTATAGCACTAAGTTAAATAAAAAAGCAGAGGAGTTCTCTGCTTTTTATTGCAAAAGAAATCTTACTGTTAATGATTAGTTGAATTACTGCTCCAGCCCTTTTTTGCTAAAGGATAGAAACCCACTCCAATTGCAATTAGTGCCACAAAAGAGATATAGATACCCGCACCCAGATAACTATATTTCCCTAATAAATGTTCAGGACTTAATAGATAAATCGTTAACGTTGGCGTAATAGCACTAAATAACGCATAAGCTAAATTATAAGAAAAAGACAAACCTGAATAGCGAATTGCTGGTGGAAATGTCCTTGTTCCAATAATTGGTGTCATGACGACAGAGCCGATAAAAAGCCCAAACACAGCCCAAATCAAATAAAGCTTGGTGATTGACATATCAGGTGATAAAGAACTATAAAAATAGAGACTAGAAACAGTAAGACCTCCCCAGCAAATCATTACGGTTTTTGTTGAGCCAAGTTTATCATCCAACCATCCAAAAATAACACAACCTAATGTTAAGGTTAAAGCCGCAATACAACCACCGCTCCGCCAATCAAGGTTAGCAAAATGATACATTCCGCCCACAATACGGCCAGGCGTAATTAAAATTCCCACCATAATTGCTGTGGATAATGACCAAGTTAATAATGCAACAATCAAACAGGCTGTTTTGTGTTTTTGAAGTACAGTAACAACTGGGATATTTTTCTCAATTGCTTTACGAGCAGCTAATTCTTTAAAAATAGGTGTTTCAGAAAGAAAACGGCGTAAATAAACTGAAATAATCCCAAAAATTCCCCCAATAATGAAGGGAATACGCCAAGCGTAATCTAAAATATTTTGTGTCGTAAAACAAAGATCGATAATAATCGTGACAATAAAACCAAGCAAAATCCCACCAGTAATACCCGAAGTTAATGTGCCAACGCCGAGTCCATAACGCTGCTTTGGTACATGTTCAGCAATAAATACCCAAGCGCCAGGCATTTCACCGCCAATAGCGGCTCCTTGCAACATACGCATGACCAAAAGTAACAATGGCGCAAAAATACCAATCATTTCGTAAGTAGGCAAAATACCAATGATAAAGGTTGGTAGTGCCATCAAGGCAACACTTAAAGTAAACATCTTTTTACGGCCAACTTTATCGCCAAAGTGAGCCATAATAATGCCACCAATAGGGCGCACCAAATAACCAGCAGCGAAAATCCCCCAAGCAAACAGATCTAATGTCAAAGGCGATAACGAATGGGGTAAAAAGAGTGGTTTGACGATGGTATCAATGTAAAGTGCATAGATAACAAAATCATAGAACTCTAATGTACCGCCTAAAGAAGACAACACTAACGTTTTTAAATCTTTACTATTTAATGGTCGTGCAGTGGGTTGCCACTGAGCATTGATTTCAGACTGATTCATGAACTAACCTTATTTTCATTGTTAAATTGATATAGCAAATCAAGAAAATTTATTTTTTTGACCAAATCTTATAAAGAATCCTCATTCTGCCACAAAAAGATGCCTTTTTTTCCATCATAAAAAAATTTAATGAATGACATTAAACTGTCTATTTGAATTATAATCTTAATATATTTATATTTTATTGGATAAAAATATCACCATTTACCATATCATGGTGGTTAATACAATAAGGATGATTTAATGATAGACCAAAAAGTAAAGCGTTGCGGTTGGGTAACAAATGATCCGCTGTATATCGATTATCATGACAACGAATGGGGCATAGCCCAATATGATAGCCTTAAACTATTTGAAAAAATTTGTTTAGAAGGACAACAAGCCGGTTTATCGTGGATCACTGTACTAAAAAAACGGCAAGAATATCGCCGTTGTTTTTTTGATTTTAATCCTGAAAAAATTGTTCAATTGACCGAAGAAGACATTGAATTATTTATGGAAAACAAAGGATTAATCCGTAACCGTCTCAAGCTCAATAGTATAATCAAAAATGCTCAAGCGTATTTATTAATGCAAAAAAATAACGAAGATTTTTCACAATTTATTTGGTCTTTTGTTGGGGGTAAGCCGATGATTAACCACTATAAAGACAAGAGTGAAGTCCCCGTGAGCACCGAACTATCTGACCAGATGTCAAAGGCATTAAAAAAGAGGGGCTTTAGTTTTGTTGGCTCAACGATTTGTTATGCATTTATGCAATCAATGGGACTAATCAATGACCATTTTGACGATTGCTTTAAAAAAGGATATTGATTTAATGATAATTTTAAAATTATTCAATTATGCTGTTATCGCCATTTTAGGTTATTTTATTGTTTGTAATATTATTATTTTTATCTATGCTCAACAAAAGCCCATTAATAACGCTGATACACTAGTTGTGTTGGGTTCACAAGTTGTTGGCACGCCAGCAATGGCGCCTTTAACCTTACAAATTCGCTTAGATGTAGCTGCCACTTATTTGCAAAATAATCCCAATACGAAAGCTGTTGTTTGTGGTGGACAAGGCAAAGACGAATCAGCCACTGAAGCTAGCGTGATGTTTAATTACTTGGTAAACCAAGGAATAGACGCTTCGCGAATCTATATTGAAGACAAATCAACCCGAACAGCCCAACAATTTATATATGCCAATGTGGTATTGCCTTTAGGGAAAACGGTTGTTGTTACTAATGATTTTCATTTATTACGCTCGGTAATGCTAGCTCAACGTTCAGGGGTGACGGATGTATCGGGATTATCGGCGCCATTGCGTTTTTCTAATTTTGATAAATATATCGCAATGATAAGAGAGCCTTTAGCATTAGCTAATTCGTGGTTATTTGATCATCCTAAAAATTAGATTTAGACAGAACCTTTTTTGACTATTCATTTAAACCGCTTGATTTTTAAAATGACATATCTTTGTATGATTAGCTAAATAAGCAACAGCTGTTTTTGCGTCTTGTCCATGGTATTATGATGTATTGCTGTTTAATTTAGAAATTGATACATATGAATTCAGATACTATTGTCGCGCAAGCAACCCCACCTGGTCGTGGTGGGGTCGGTATTTTACGTATTTCAGGGCCAAAGGTTCAGGCTGTTGCTCAAGCTGTATTAGGCAAATTGCCTAAGCCTCGTCATGCTGATTATTTGCCTTTTTTAGCCTCAGATGGTTCAACCTTAGATGAGGGCATTGCTTTATTCTTCCCAAATCCTCATTCATTTACTGGCGAAGATGTGCTTGAACTACAAGGACATGGTGGACCGATTATTTTAGATTTACTCTTAAAACGTGTTCTTGAAGTGCCGCATGTCCGTATTGCTCGCCCAGGTGAATTTTCAGAACGGGCATTTTTAAATGATAAACTAGATCTTGCTCAAGCCGAAGCGATTGCTGATTTAATTGATGCTAGTTCAGAACAGGCAGCAAAATCAGCAATATCATCCTTACAAGGTGTATTTTCTAAAAAAGTAAATGCACTGGTTGAGTCATTAATCCATTTACGCATTTTTACCGAAGCAGCAATTGATTTCCCCGAAGAAGAGATTGACTTTCTATCAGACGGTAAAATTGAAGCACAACTAAACGAAGTCATTACTCGCTTAAGCGAAGTACGGCAAGAAGCGAAACAAGGAACGCTATTACGAGAAGGCATGAAAGTCGTTATAGCAGGACGGCCTAATGCCGGTAAATCAAGCCTACTTAATGCACTGGCAGGGCGTGATGCCGCCATTGTGACCGATATCGCCGGCACAACTCGAGACGTGCTACGCGAACATATTCACATTGATGGTATGCCGCTGCATATTATTGATACCGCAGGTTTACGTGAAGCCAGTGACGAAGTGGAACGCATTGGCATTGAACGCGCTTGGCAAGAAATAGAGCAAGCTGATCGTGTATTATTTATGGTCGACAGCACAACGACAACAGAAACCAATCCAGAAAAACTATGGCCAGAATTTATTGAACGCTTGCCTAAAAATATGCCCGTCACCGTCATCCGCAACAAAGCCGATTTAACTGGCGAAGCACTAGGATACAGTGAAGTAAACGGCTACTCACTGATTCAGCTTTCAGCACGAACAGGAGAGGGAATTGCTTTATTACGTGATCATCTTAAACAAGTCATGGGCTTTACCAGTAGCACTGAAGGTGGATTTTTAGCACGTCGCCGTCATCTGCAAGCACTAGAAAAAGCAGCAGAACACTTAAATAATGGTAAGTACCAACTCATTACTTTCCATGCTGGCGAACTGCTAGCTGAAGAGCTAAGACTAGCACAAGAAGCCCTGAGCGAAATTACGGGAGAATTTACCTCTGATGATTTATTAGGCCGTATATTTAGTTCATTTTGTATTGGTAAATAAGTAAATCTAAATTTACTATTTTTGAGGCTTTGTTTAACAAAGCCAAATTAAATCTCAGATATATCTTTTTGCTAATTATCGAGAACAAATATACCTTAATCAAACATTTTAAGGTAATTGAAAAATGGGGAGTTATACAGCAAGTCTTATCAAAATGGCTATATTGAATGAATTAATAATACTCATCAAACAGAAGCATGAGATTTATATCTTTTGGGTAAGTTAGAGCTAGCCAGGAGGATAACGGAAGAATGATTAATAATTTAACGTAGAAATGACACTATAAAGCGCTAAATAACATGACTCAACTGAATATAAAACACACAGCGTAATTTTCTGCATTATTTTTGTACTAATGATGGCGTATTTACAAAATTTTACATCAAAATGGTAGTTAATTTCGTTTTAAACGCTATACTTTTAAATTAACCATTAAAAATTAATTTAGCTTATCTTATAAGCTAATAACTATAAAAATATTACTCGGAAGGTTGGATGTTATGCCGTATAAGATTACCTATCACCAGCTTTGGCAACCTTGTTTTTTGAGTATTTTTAATACCGTCTATTCCTTAACTTCGTTATTATCATCTAAAGTCTCTTTATTATTTGCGCCATTATTGCTGTTGTCCTATTCATTAAATATGCATGCGTTATCAGCGGCTATCAAAAATGCCATTGAAGGCAGTCCTCTGTATTTAATGTTTGATAAATGTAGAAACAAAACTACTGCAATGAAAAATTTTTTAGGCATCAGGTTATCAAACGGCACAAAAATTACATCATTAAGCAATAAATCAACGCCTATACACCCAATAGTGTTATCTAATACAAAGGGGGAGCATTTTGCTGATATTGGCTGGATGGTAACCAACAAGTAAACTTGATAGGAGTTAAATGCAATTATTAGTTCACATAGCTACAGGGGCGATGATAATGGATATGAGGAAATAGGTTAAGTGCAACAGAGCGTTTAACTGTTTGGTTTACCGATAAAAATAAGCGTATAGTTAAACGTAACGATATATTAAATATCTGTTATACTTCTATATAAGGTGGTGTTAGGCCTCACAGAAGGTAGTTCAAGTATGCCGTACGGTTATACCTAACAGTGGCATCTTTGATGGCGGTAAAGTAGATTATTACATTGCTCCAACAAGATTATCAGTCATACAAACTAGATGATCTTATTGGCTTTTCCTTGTCAGCTAATTCAGTTTTTGCTGATATGTGAGACGAATATGGGAAGATATTTCCCAATCTACTGCATCCGAATCTTACGGCGATAACTTTCCGTCTATTGACGATCACTGATTATAATTTGATTTGAATATAGGGGAGAGTTAGTGGGTCTACTGAATTGGCTCCAGTTGTGCAGAGTGTGAAATAACCACGAATATGACTAATGTGGCTAGTATTAGTGTATGCGTCACACTAGAAGATCCAAAGGCAACCGAGGATCAAAAGTAAACAGGTAGTCCTGTTTACAAACCAATCTTACCGCAGACATTCGTGTTATTGGGTAGAGATAGTAGAGTGGTATTAAAATATGGTTTTGTATTGTAGAAGTGGTTTGTTAACTGCGGAACCATAAAAAGGTGTTTTGATGACGTAGTAAATTGGTGTTCTAACTTAGGTTATCGGCAAGGAATCTTAAAAGATATTACCAATGCGATTTGTTACGCTAATTATTTCCGTCATAAATATGGTAGTAAAGTATCTGGTGCTATACCGACATCAACAGGTAACTATAGTTAATTTCGAATTGGTAGTGGTCTGTTGGTGAATGGGCACAATAAGCAATTTCTTTGTAGTAGGTTTTTCCTTTAAGGAGTACTGGGCAATTAATGAAGTTAGGTTTGTGTGCCTATCTTTAGCCTTTAGTGCTTAATCTTTTGTTTTACGAGCAAAGTGCTTTTGCTGATAAATAGCAAAAGCACACAAGGTTATCAAAAAATTACTTAATAGGTAGAATGTTATGCAATACTATTATAGATACAAGTACTGTTGGTTTTATGTCTTAAATATCTCTAAACGTCACTTTGGACAAGCTTCTTTCTTAATCTTATTATCATCATCTAAAGTCTTTTTATCATTAGCACTGTTGTTGCTGTTGCTATATTCATTAAATACACATGCGTTATCTGCCATTACGACAAATGAAATTGAAGGCTCTGCGCCGTATTTAACGTTTGATGGAGGTAGAACGAAAATTAGCACAACGAAAGGTTTGTTAGGTATCACGTTATCGGATGGAACTAGAATCACACCATCAAACAATACTTCATCATCGACAAATCCGATTGAGTTACCACAAATCGATGAAACTTTTGCAGATATTGACACGTTGGTACCTACATCAAAGAATTTTATCGACTTAAATTCGCTCGTAAGCGACCCTTATAACCATTGGGGAGATGATGATGATGATGGACAAGAGGAAAATGGGGTAAAAGCACAAGGTTATTTGTATGTTTACATCACAGATAAAAACAACAAAACCGTTAATCGTAGTGATGAATTAACTCTATGTAATGCCCCTTATAAGATGGTGTTAATAAGTTCAGAAGGCAGTTTAAAAACGCAGTACGGCTTACCTAACAGTATTTCTTTCAGCAGCGATCGAGAAACGTATTACATCACCCCAAAATCATCTCCTGTAATTTGCTATGCTAAACCGTCTTTGAAATATGGTGGTGGTAGTGGTAATAATATCTACTTCGCCGGTCCTACTAACATATGGAGCTCAACCAAGGGTTTTATTCCTCAATCTACTACACCGACATCATACGATCGCAATTTCCCAACTACGGGTGCTCATAATTTATACTTTGATTTAGACATAGTAGGATCAGATGCATTGACTTGGGCACCAGTTACCCATGAGGGTATAACTGCATCTATGACGCCGGATTCAACGGGTAAAACTGTTCGGGTCACCCTGACTGGTCCAGAGGCAAAAGACCAATGGAACAATGATAATCCTAATCGAATTACTAAGCCAATCTTACCTCAGACATTCGAGTTAGTAGGAAGAGATAGTAGTGGTAATGTGATAGTAAAATATGGATTTACGTTACAGAAGTGGTTCGCCGGCCGAGGTGACAATGAAAATTTATTATCTAATCAAGCAGCATGGTGTCGCAGTTTAGGTTATCGTCTTGTACAAGTAAAAGACATTACCAACTCAAATTGTAATGGTGGTGGGGCAACTGACCGTTGTCGAGGAGCCGTTGGTGCTACACCGATATCAAATGGCAACCATTATCAGCGTTATATTGGAGCAGGATTTTTTGCCGAGTGGGGCATATTGAGTAATTACTCCGATGCAAACTTTTTCTCCAACAGCTACTACTGGACGAGCGATGTAGCTGGAGTCGGCTACCAGTTCTTTGTCCGCTCGAACGACGGCTCCGTGAGCAACAGCTATAATGGTAACACATCTAGAGGGCTTTGCGTCACTCCTTAGTTTTTAGTTTTAGTTCTTAATTTTGGGGGTGTGGGCGAGATTATATGACAAATTAAGGAGAAGTTACCAAAGAAATTAGCCCCTGCGTAAGGAGGGGCTATGAGCTGATCACTTTGCTATTAATTTGCTATTAAATAGCAAAAACACTTTCCCCAAAAAAATGTCAAAATCAATAAGTAATAAAAACTTAATTTTTATACTCAAGCATATAGCTACCTGAAAATTTTTAATAAGGTTTTTTAAGGATTATCACCAATTTCTATTGTGTGGAGCGTTATCGCAATTATTATTTTTAACTAAGCTCAACATTTTCAAAATTAACCAATAATTATAGCAACGATAAAATCACCTCAAAATTAGTAATAACTGATTTAAGTTTTATGATAAAAATCTTCTTTATAGATGTAGATTAGATTTAAGGAATAAAACTATTTTAAATAATTTTATTCCTTTGCAGATAGATAGTTTAACAAACTCTTTTTTAATCTTTTGTAAATGACTATGGCAAGATTATTTGATCACATAAAAGTTGACGTCGCGAGCATTTCGGAGAGCATCCAGAAATTGTCCTAATGTTTTATGGTAACTTTGATCTGGGTCATTGTCTTTAGTACATTTCTTTTCAGAAGCGTAACTTTGGATAATTGCATCATCTGTTCCTATCTTCTTAAATGATTTTTCAAAAGCATCTCCTTTTAATGTAATAAGCTGATTCCAATCATTTAAAAGGTTCTTCATATATTGGCGACCTTCCTCACATTTTATGTTATCTACATCAATATTTGGAATAACATATTGGACTATATCTATGAACTTTTTAGGATGATAAGGGAAGCTAATTTCTTCTTGCACTCCATCTTGTTTTAAATGCTCAATAAAATCACTTTCTCGGTATAATTTTTTAAATCGTTCGTAATAAGATTGATGTTTCTTTAAATTTAGATCTTGTGTTATTTCTTCAGGGAAAGATTGATCAAAAGAGTAACTCCAATGATAATTGCTCCTTTCAATAAATACATCATTGACTATTTTTACAGGGAGCTCTATTTCTGATTCTTCTCCGTTAATCATTGCAGGAATACGATTAAGCTCTTTTTCTAACACTTTATTGTATTCATTTTCATCCATATTAGAGGTTGCATATATAATAGTGTATAGCAAATAATTGCTTTGTGTTGGGTTAATAAAACCTGAATCACTAAATTTAGCAGGCTTTACAATAAAATTGAGAGAATCATTATTATACGACATAGTGTGTTTGCCATATGAAAACGTATAATTAACGCCTGATTTTGCTGGGATGGTTAACTCATCACCATCAATGATTACTTTTATTTCATTAGCTGTTGGATTGTCAATCCAACGTTCGATAGAACTAGACTCCGAACAGCCAACAAGGGTTAAGCTACAAGTTAGCAACACAATATATTTTATTTTCTTGTTCATGATAATTTATTATAAGTATAAAAAAAGATGTAAATATTATCATTTTTTTGAAAAAAATATATAAAATTAATGCATAATTTATGTAAATTTTAATTAAGACTATTAAATTGAAATGAATAGTTAAACTTAATGATATAAGTGATTAAACAATGATTTGACTTAGATAAAATAGGTTATAACTCAGCCCTTTTATTTTTTGATTTATTAAAGATGACATTAATATTGATGATAAAGAGGTTTTTTATGAAATTAATAGTAGATAATATAAGTTGTCAACATTGTGTTAAAACGATAACTAAAGCAATCAATGATATTGATCCAAAGGCAAAAGTGACAGTTGATATAGCTAAGCACGAGGTTGATATCGAAAATAGCACTATTTCTCAAGAAGCCGTTATTACGGCGATTGCTGAAGCTGGCTTCCAGTTCGTTGGTGTTTCTTATTAAGTTAAGTGGTTTTTGATAAGATTTTTTGCATTTATCTCTGAAAAGTACTGTGTCGACAAACATTCTGTTTGTCGATTTCACTTTATTTGGTTATCGGTTTTCCAAAGAATAACTTTAAACTCTATAAGAGTTAATTAAAAATTTGATAAAATCAATTTGTTTATGGATATTTTTTAGCTAAATTGTGTGATAAAACATTGATCACTGCTGACTTATTACCACCAGTGATAAAAATGGTGTGTAGGGCCATCACCTTTGCCAATAGTTAAATCATCGGCATGGCTAATGGCACCTTGCAAATAGTTTTTAGCCTGTTTTATGGCCTCTTCTAAGTTGTTATATTTGGGTACTAATGCTGAAATTGCGGCAGAAAGTGTGCAGCCCGTTCCGTGGGTATTTTTAGTTTGAATTCGCGGAAAGGTCATTCTTATGATGCTATCTTGAGTTATCAAATAATCTGGACTTTCATGGCTTAGCAAGTGCCCGCCTTTCATTAAGACCGCTTTGCAACCTAGTTTAAGTAATTCACACCCTTGTTTTTGCATATCATCTTCGGTTTTTGCTTCATCACAATCAAGTAGCGCGGCGGCTTCTGGTAGATTGGGAGTGATGATGGTTGCTAGGGGGAGTAAAAGTTCACGAATGGCTGTGATGGCGTCAGGTTTTAGGAGCGAATATCCCCCTTTGGCGACCATGACGGTGTCTAAGATGATGATCGGGATTGGGTTGCTTTTTAGCAGATGGTGGACGGTTGTGACTATCTCTTTATTCATGAGCATTCCTATTTTTACGCTATCAATTTGAATATCTTGATAAAGCGTATTAAATTGGGCTTCAATAAATTCGGGCGGGATCGCTAATACCGCATCAACTCCTTGTGTACTTTGTGCCGTTAGGGCGGTAATAACTGACATACCATATGCACCAAGTGCAGAAAAGGTTTTTAAATCGGCTTGAATACCTGCTCCACCGCTAGGATCAGATCCAGCAATGGTTAATGTAATTGTTGTCATGATAGTATTTCCTATTTAGCTTGCTTGATTTTGTTAATAAGCGATAACGTTGCTTGTTGAATATCTTTTTTGCCACAAATAGCCGAAACCACTGCAACACCGTCAATGCCTGTTTGGATAATATTAGTTACATTGTTTTCATCAATACCACCAATGGCAACAGCAGGGCGCTGCTTTAGTTCTACTAACTTGGTTAACTGTTCGGTTCCCAGTGCTACTGTTACATCTTTTTTGGTTGTGGTTGGAAAGATAGGACCAATACCAATATAATCAACCAGCTGCCAAGGCGTGGTATCAAGTTGTTGGCGATTGGATACTGAAAACCCTAACCATTTATCTTTGCCAATGAGTTGGCGAGTGACATCGGCAGGTAAATCACTTTGTCCAATATGTACGCCATCGGCATTAATTGCTAAAGCAATATCCACGTGATCATTTATAAATAGCGGGACAGGTGTATCACTTAGCGTTTCTTTCAATGCTAATGCTGCTTGATACCAATCTTTACCTGCCAGTTCTTTTTCTGATCTTAACTGTATAGCAGTTACGCCATTTTTGACAGCAATTTTAGTTGTATTGACCATACCACTAATACCACCGCAAAGTAGTGGTTCGAGCACTAAATAAAGGGTTAAATCCAATTGTTTTTTCATTTGATACCCTTATTAAAGCGAGGAGTTAAATAGCGAGAGTTGATCTAATAGAGATACCATAAAGGTGCCTAATCCTTGCTGTTTATTGGCAAGTTCAGCGGCCTTTTTCATCATAAAACATGCTGAGGCAGTAGCGAATAAAGGGTCAGGTGAATTGGCTATAAAGGCTGCTACCATGGCGGATAACGAACATCCCGTTCCCGTCACTTTAGTTAAAGCAATATCGCCTCCTGTTATGCTATATACATTGTTACCGTTAGTGATATAGTCGATATCACCTGTCATTGCAACAATTGTTTGATATTTTTGCGCAAGCTCTTGGGCGGCGTTTAAAGCTGATTGGGTTGAGTCTTGACCGTCAGGTCCTTTTGCCGATGAGTTTTGACCATTTAGCGCTAATATTTCTGAGGCATTACCACGAATTACTGTTGGTTTTAATGATAATAATTGATATGCAATTTCAGTACGGTAATTAAGTGCAGGTCCTACAGCGACAGGATCGAGTACCCATGGGGTTTGTGTTTGCTGAGCTTTAGCTGCTGCTAATAACATACTTGAGGCTATGCTGCTGTGAATGGTGCCAATATTAATCAGTAAACTATCGGCAATGGTAACAAATGCCGCAACTTCTTGCTCGGCAATCACCATTGCGGGTGATGCACCAATAGCAAGTAGTACATTGGCGGTAAAATTTTGGACTACATCATTAGTTATGCAATGCACGAGTGGGCGTTGTTGTTTAATGTGATGGATAAAAGCGATTGCTTGCGTGGTGTGAAATGATTTGACTGCTGGCATATTTCTTCCCTCCTTATATTTTATATACGTTAGGAAGAATTGGCCAATTTAGTGACTTTATAGCTTAGACTTCCCTACGCTGGCATAATCCAGATCAGGTTCAACGGGTAAAATCTCAGTTTTTTGTTTAAACAAAAAACACCCCGAGTCAAAATTGTGTAGTTATTATGAACTGACTATCGGTTTTTAACAAGTTATTGTAATAATCTTTCAATACTCGTAATTGCCATTCTATCTGGCAAGAAGAGAATTAGATGATCATGGTCTTCTATCGTTAAATTAGTATTAACGATAATCGTATCTTCGCTATTCGCTACAACCTGAAAAGCCTGTAGGTAGTTTTAAGCCATGCATATTTTCTCCACAGAGTATTGAGGTACCATTATTTCCTGCATTACACCATTTAAAGAACAATTAACGAATTCATTATAGATACCAGCAAAAATAAACTTGGTACAGGCATTTTTAGCTTTAGTGACATAAGAAACAATATTTCCAATTTAAATATTTATTCAAACAAATCATTATTGATTTTTGCCAATTTTTATTATTATTAACTTTAAATGATTCGTAGTTCTTTTAATGATAATTTAATAAATGCATAAAAAATAGGCGCAAAAATTAAACCAATGACACCAAAAAGGGTCTCTAAAAATAGCATCGAAATTAACAATTCACAGATACCAGCATGAATTTTTGTCCCGACTATTTTTGCATTAAGTACATATTCCATTTTATGAATTAAGATTAAATAAACAATAATCACCATTGCGACGGTAAATGATACGGTAAATGCAACAAAAAAGATTAATCCATTAACAATCAAATTTCCAATAATTGGAATAAGACCAAAAACAAATGTGGCTAACACTAAACTTTTACTAAACGGTAAATGAATGCCAAATACAGGCAAAATAATAAATAGCAAAATGGCAGTCATGATAGTATTAAATAATGCAATCACAACTTGGGACATCGCTACATATTGGAATACCACCACTAATCGATTTAAACTGGTTTTTAAGGCTTTAGTTAATGCTCTTTGTGTCATTTGATTATTATTGCTACTACGTTGATTTTCTTTATAGCCTAAGATTAATCCAATAATCATTCCCACAATTAATATGACTAAATCATGAAATACTTTTTTGATGATAGATTGTAGATAAAAGACGTGATCTTTAAGGTAAATCATTATAGTTGATTTCACTTCGTCTAAATCATCAGGTAAATAATGGGTCACGCTTGACGGCAGACTGTTTACTACATTGTTTACTACTAATTTCATATTTGTTAATGTTTCGGTAGGGTGCTTGGCCATATCAACAAACCAAGCAAATAAATACCAAAAACCACCAATAAAAATACTCATAATCAGTGTTGTGAGTACTAGTACCGAAACTAATTTTGATTGATGGCTAAAACGTATCATTTTTCGTGATAAAAACTCATCTAATTTTTGAGTTAATGTATAGGTTAATAAACCGGCAATTACTGCTGGCATTAAATGAACTTGCATTAAAATAATGAAAAAAACGGAAAATAGCGTGAGGCAAAATAGACCTAATTTTTGATTATTATTGAGTAACATGGTAACTAATTCCTTTCAATAAATAAGCCATTAAAGTCAAATAAAATTTTGCAGCTTAAGCTCTGTGCTTAAAGCCCACTTTAAGGCAAACTTTGTTTAAAATCTAAATTTTTTTAAATGATTATGTATATCGAACTAATCTTATGTAGTTGCAGGTTTTCTAAAGTTTAAATTCAAACTCCAGAAAACAGACGTAAAAGTCTCAATAAAAATTAATAATCCTCCTGACAGTTTTTATATTAAATTTGTGGGAACGTGTTTTTATTTACATTATATTTTTTAAAAAACTATTGTAATAATCTTTCAATCTCTGTAATTGCTTTTCTATCTGGCAAAAAGATGATTAGATGATCATTGTCTTCTATTGTTAAATCAGTATTAACGATAATCACATCTTCGCCTCGCACTACAGCTCCAATAGTTGCGCCTGAAGGTAATTTTAAACCATTAATATTTTTGCCAACGAGTCGTGATGTTTCATTATTCCCATTGGCAGCAATTTCGACAATCTCGGATTCACCTTGTCTTAATGAAACGACTTTAACAACGCCCGTTTGCCTTACATGGCTTAACAGTTCTGAAATTGTGGCGTGTTGTGGTGAAATTGCAATATCAATCACACTGTCATTAATCAATTCAAGGTAGGCTTGGCGTTGAATCAACACAATCACTTTTTTTGCTCCCATCCTTTTTGCAAGCATAGAAGACATGATATTGGATTCATCATCATTGGTGACAGCAATAAACAGATCAGTAAGTTCAACTTGCTCTTGTGAGAGTAATTCTTGATCCGATGATTCGCCATGCAGAACCGTTGTATTAATAAGTTGCTCAGCAATTAATTCGGCACGTTCGGCATTGCGTTCGATTAATTTAACTTGATAATCGTTTTCTAAACGCTTTGCTAAAGTGACAGCTACACCACCACCGCCGCTAATAATGATTCGTTTATAGGGCTTTTCTAAACGTTGTAGCTCACTAGTCACCGCTTTAATATTAACCGGCGGTGTAATGAAATAAACCATATCTCCTGCTTCAATAAGGGTTGACCCTAGCGGACGTATAAAGCGATTTTTACGATAAATTGCGACAACCCGAGCTTCAACATGAGGTAAGTGTTCTTTAAGTCCAGATAGTTCACTCCCAACTAAAGCACCGCCGTAATAGGCCGTCACAGCAACCAAACAGACGCGATTGTCATAAAAAGATGCAAATTGTAACGAACCAGGATATTGGACTAATTGACTAATATGATTAGTGATAAGGTTTTCTGGGGCAATAATATGATCGATATTAATACAATCTTTATTAAAAAAGGGATAATTTTCGTCATTGTATTCAGGAGCTCTAATGCGTGCGACTTTTTGTGGAATGTTAAACATGACATGCCCAATTTGGCAGGCCATCATGTTGACTTCGTCAGAGTTAGTTACCGCGACAAGCATATCGGCCGATTCGGCACCTGCACTTTCTAAAACCTGAGGATAGGATGATTTTCCACAAATCACCTGTAAATCAAAACGTTCTTGTAGTGATTGTAATTTATTATAATTTTCATCAACTACGGTGACATCGTTTTGTTTTTCGGTAACGAGATATTCAGCAAGTGCACTACCGGTTTGCCCTGCACCAAGAATAATAATCTTCATAACTAACCCGTATAGTTAAATGGCTTTAATCGTTGCCAATTTATTTAGTCTATTAAAGCCATTGCATACTGTTTTATTTTTGAGTCACAATCAATTATTGATTTGGCAATTATACAAAACCGATTGCATCATAGACTTTTTTCAAAGTTGGTTCGGCTTTTGAATACGCTTTTTCTGCGCCTTCTTGCATGATGGCAAATAGATAACTTTCGTCATCTCGGTACTGATGATACTTGGCTTGCAAAGTGGTCAGCATATCGATGACTTGCGCTGCTACTTCAGTTTTGAGATGACCATACATTTTGCCTTCAAACTCTTTTTCAAGCTCAGTAATGGGTTTACCTGTCACGCCAGTCAAAATATCAAGTAGGTTTGAAACGCCTGCTTTATTTTTAAGATCATAACGTACCACTGGAGGCTCATCAGAATCGGTCATTGCACGTTTGATTTTCTTCTCAATATCTTTAGGATTTTCGAGCAAGCCAATTACGTTATTGCGGTTGTCGTCTGATTTAGACATTTTCTTTGTGGGTTCTTGCAATGACATAACACGTGCGCCCACTTTTGAAATAAATGGCTCTGGAACAGTAAATATATCACCGTAAAGCGCATTAAACCGCATAGCGATATCACGAGATAATTCAAGATGTTGTTTTTGATCATCGCCTACAGGCACTAAGTTTGCTTGATAGAGCAAAATATCGGCAGCCATCAGGACTGGGTAATCAAATAAACCCGCATTGATATTTTCGGAGTGACGAGATGATTTATCTTTAAATTGAGTCATACGGCTGAGTTCACCAAAATAGGTGTAACAATTTAATGCCCAGCCCAGCTGTGCATGTGCAGGCACTTGAGATTGTACAAAAATAGTGCTTTTTTGTGGATCGATGCCACAAGCTAAATACAGAGCGAGTGTATCTAATGTAGCTTTACGTAATTTGTTGGGATCTTGGCGTACGGTAATCGCATGCTGATTGACAATACAATAAACGCAATCATATTCGCCTTGCAGAGCCACCCAATTTTTTAATGCACCTAAGTAGTTGCCAAGTGTTAGTTCTCCTGATGGCTGAGCGCCACTAAATACAATCGGTTTACTCATAATTTGTTCCTAATTTATGCTAATTATTTTTTTGCATCAGCTTTTGGCTGAGGTAATAATGTTAATATGTCTTTAAAATCATCTAATAAAAAATCAGGGTTGCTGGTAGCGATCGAGATGCCATAGTTATAGCCATAGCTTAATGCAACGGTTGGACAGTTAGCATTTTGGGCGGCAGTAATATCATTTTTAGAATCGCCAACAAAAAGCAACTGATCACTAAACAATCCAAATGTAGCCATTACTTGATACAACGGCGCTGGATGTGGTTTTAATTTAATCACATCACCACCACCAAGAACTAACGAAAAGTACTCTTTTATACCTAAGGAAGTCAGCAAGGCCGGTAAAAATTGTGCAGGTTTATTGGTCACTAATGCCAGCGGATAATGATTATCATGAAGCACTTTTAGGGTTTCTTTAACATTGGGAAACAGTTTCGTTTCTGCATCAATAACTTTATCATAATGCTGGTTAAATAGATTTTTAGCTTTTGCCAGTAGCTCAGTTGATGGATCAACTTGAATGGCTTTAAATACTCGCTCGAGCATGATATCAATACCATTACCGACAAAATTTTTGACTTGTTCATTGCTGATTGTCGGTAGATTCAAGTCTGCCAACATATTTTGTGTAGCTAGTGCCAGCCCCGGCACACTATCAACCAATGTACCATCTAAATCAAATGCGATTGCTTGAATATCTTCTAGTTTATTCATGTATCACTCCTGCTAACTCTTTACGCATGGCATCAATGACGGTTTTATAATCAGGCTGGCTAAATATGGCGGAGCCTGCAACAAACATATCGGCACCTGCTTTGGCAATTTCTGCTATATTTTCAACTTTTACGCCACCATCAATTTCTAAACGAATATCGCGTCCAGATGCAATAATACGTTGTTTGGTTTGTTGTAACTTCTTAATTGTAGAAGGTATAAAAGATTGTCCTCCAAAACCAGGATTAACACTCATTAATAAAATAATATCAATTTTGTCAATAATATAATCTAAATAATCAAGCGGTGTTGCAGGATTAAATACAATACCTGCAGTGCAGCCGTGATCTTTAATTAACTGTAATGACCGATCCAAATGAACGGTCGCTTCTGGGTGGATTGATATGTTGGTTGCGCCTGCTTTGGCAAATGCGGTGATGAGTTCTTCAACCGGTGATACCATTAAATGCACGTCAATAGGTGCTTTTATGCCATAGTCTCGTAATGCTTTACAAAACATCGCACCCATGGTTAGATTAGGTACAAAATGGTTATCCATAACATCAAAATGAATAACATCAGCACCTGCATCGACAACTTTTTGGGTATCTTCGCCAAGACGAGCAAAATCAGCTGATAATATTGATGGAGCAATAATGTATTCTTTCATAACCTACCTCTACTACCTCTAATAGCTCACCTTATATTCAAATCTATTTATGACTTTTTATATAAAGCTAAAATTTCATCGATTTTTTTTCGGCTTTTGCCAGCACAGCTAATTGAACGTCGCATTTCTGCTCGATAAAGTTGACTCGCTTTACTGTAAAGGGTCATGGTGTAATCAGTATAATGATTAGATACCAGTACCGGTATATCTTTTTTATATGCTATGGTTTCAGCCAATTTCGACAAGTTTTTATGCTCTTCAAATCCAAAAATATTTGAATAATAAGCCGTAAATCCAGCTGATTCATTCGGAGATATATAGGGCGGATCACAATAAATCACCGAGTTTTGTTTCGCTTTATTCATGACTTCGTGATAAGGCGCGCAAATAAATTGTGCTTTTTGTGCTTTTTCTGCAAAAAAATAGAGTTCTTTTTCAGGAAAATAAATTGTCTTATAACGCCCAAATGGTACGTTAAATAGCCCTCTACTATTATAACGACATAAACCGTTATAACCATGTCTATTCAAATAGACAAATAACAGGGATCTAAAATACTGGTCTTTATTTCGATTAAATACATCTCGAAGCTGATAAAAAGCGTCAGGTTGATTATTTTGAGCAACAAATAGCAATCTAAGATCACGGATAAATTGATCGGGACTTGATTTTAACAATGTAAATAATGAAATTAAGTCTTGATTAATATCTGCTAAAATATAACTTTTATAGTTAGTGTTTAAAAACACAGAACCAGCCCCGACAAAAGGTTCAATCAGTTGATCGCCTTCTGGTAGATATCGTTTAATTGTGTCCACGAGCTCATATTTTCCTCCAGCCCATTTTAAAAAGGCTCGTTGCTTCTTCAACGGATACTCCTATTTGTCGTTGATCGGATAAATAAACGACGTCGTTTGTTATTTTGATGCTTTCTCTTTATTAATCGTTGCACTAGATTTAACCCATGGCTTATTTTTTTGTAGTGCACTTGGTAAAGACTTAATTGCTTTATGTGCTTCTTCAGATGATGAGTAGTTGCCTTTAATTAAAATATACCATTTTTCATTATTACGTTGAGTTTCATAAATTTGATAATTGGTTATTTTATGGTGTTCAACAAACTTTTTTAGACCATCAGCTGATTTAGACGCAGTAAGTTGAATGCTATAACTATTATCCCCTAGCTTTAAATTATTCTCTAACCCCAATTTTTCATGGGGTTTATGATGATTTATTTTATCAACGGCATCTTTATTTATGCTAGCCTTTGTTGAATTCGCATTCGTTTTAACGTTATTTAAACCTGAAGCGCCATTAATATTTGGATGACTCAATGGTGTAACTGGATTATGTTTTACCTCAGGTCTTTGTTGGTTACCTAGTTGTCTAAACTGTTCGTCTAGAACTATATTTTCCCCCGAACTAGTTTTTGTCAGAGCAGCTTGTCCCTGTGTAAGGGCATCATTCGACACTTGCGAAGTTGCAACACCATTAATCTCTGGTGGTGTTAATAGTGTTGGTTCATTTTTGTTTGAAACAGGAAACAAAAGCCAGCTAAGCAATAACAGGATAATGACAACTGCCATACCAAGAATAGCTAACTTTTTTTTAAAAAATTCTTGCAACAAACTTGGTAATTTTGAGAGTATAGCGCTTTTATTAGGTTGTTCAGATAAATAACGATCCTCTCTATCAACACGCATTCTTACTCCTTAACCTATTAATAGGTTTATTGCTTCGCTATAACTTGCCAACATAAGTAAAAAATGGTTTAAATTTGCTCGATTTTATCAATGATATAACTTGCAACACCTTTGGCACTTTGTTCATCGGTCTTAATTGTAATATCGGCAATTTCTTCGTAAAGAGGCTCGCGTTTATCGGCAAGTTCTTCGTAAAGCTCACGCGGAGTGTTACCACCTTGCAATAATGGGCGACGTTTATCTTTTTGCGTTCTTGCCATTTGTTTTTCAATAGTTGTTTCAAGATAGACAACAATTCCACGAGCCGATAATCGATTGCGTGTCTCTTTAGATAAAACAGATCCCCCACCAGTTGCAAGAACTACGCCTTGTTTTTCAGTCAACTCATTAATAACTTTTTCTTCTCTGGCACGGAATCCGTCTTCCCCTTCTAGATCAAAAATCCATGCAATATCGGCACCAGTACGTTTTTCAATCTCTTGATCTGAGTCAAAAAAATCCATGCCTAATTGTTGTGCAATTTGTCGGCCTATAGTGCTTTTCCCTGCCCCCATTGGGCCAATTAGAAAGATATTTCGCTTTTCTGCCATTGTAGTTTCATCATCTATTAATTTTGGTTAAAATATACAACACAATATCAACTTACTATGATTTATAAAATCATTCGCGTTATCACTGTGTAACTTTTCTTGGATCTCCGTCTAACGACAAAAATTTAGGTCGGTAATTATCTCAATAGATAGTACCTTTTGGCAATAGGTATTTATCAATAGTTTTAGCTAATGCCAGCTTGATGCAAATCATGGATGTTTAGAGCGCCTACTAATTTACCATCACTGTTAACGACTGGTGCGGCGGTAATATTATGATCATTAAATGATTTTAACGCTTCAACGGCCTTCCAATTTGCAGGAATACGATGCCCAGGGCTGGTCATAACGTCTATAATACTATCTTGTAATGTGCCATTTTTTAATAATAAGCGACGTAAATCGCCATCGGTAAATACCCCAATTATTTTATTATTATCCTGACAGATTGCAACTAATCCCACACCTGTTCGACTTAATTCTAGCATGGCATCAAATACGGTTGCAGATTGTAAAACTTTAGGAAGTCGATCGCCGGTTCGCATAACATCTTTGACATGGTTGAGTAGCTTAGCACCTAAACTACCAGCAGGGTGGGATCGTGCAAAATCGTCCTCTTTAAAGCCTCGTGCGCGCATGACAGCAATTGCTAGTGCATCACCCATTAATAACGTGTTGGTCGAACTTGACGTTGGTGCAAGTCCCATTGGACAAGCTTCTTTTTCAATTGAAATATCAAGAATGGCTTGAGCTGATTTAGCAAGTGGCGAATCTAGTCCTCCAGTAATAGCAATAACAGGTACATTCATTTCGGCAAGAATAGGTAAAATAAAATTAAACTCCTTGGCTCGGCCTGAATAAGAAATTAAAACGGCTATGTCGTTTGGGGTTACCATTCCTAAATCACCATGCAATGCTTCTGATGGATGCATAAAAAAAGCTGGACTGCCTGTACTGGCTAACGAAGCGGCAATTTTTTTACCTATGTGTCCAGACTTTCCAATACCTGAAACAACAACTTTACCTTTGGTGGTTAGAATAAGCTGACATGCGTTAATAAAATCTTTGCCAAGTCGATTAGGTAATTTTTGCGCTTCGTGTAACTCTAATGCTAAAAGCTCTCGACCATATTGTAATAATTTATCCATTTCAATTAGCCTATCGAATAAAAATGAGTGATCATGAATTTATAATTGGTAAACAAAGGTGACGATTATAAAAGCTAAATTATTATCATTTTAACAATTAACGTTTGAATATTCAAAAAAGAAAGTCTGTTTGTGAAAAAGTTTCAGGTAGATAAGAGTTTGAATATAAAATCTACCTGTTACTTGATAATCACTTAAAATCTCAAAACGACTTTGATCCTCAGTATAATTAAAATAAGAGCCAATGATGTATCAATCAAACGTCATTTTAAATGCCTATTTGAACACTTGTGCTGAATTATTGATCGTTGCAATATTGGATTTATTTTGTTCAACAAACTGTTTTTTATCAAAATTAGGTTTGGTTAAATAGTCAGTCAAAAATTTGGCATTACTTTCAACTTGTGCACCGTTTAAAATTAAACGCGGCAAATCTATTTGATAAATAGTTTGATCGGGCGTTTTTTGTAGATCTTGTGTGCGTGCATTTGTTAATAAATAAAGTTTGCGCTCTTTTTGTGAAAGACGATTGATTGTTGGTGTGCCAGCTCCCATCATTAAATGATCTGGAAAAATATAAAATATGGTATCTTTTAATATATCTTCATCTTTTAAATATTGAATGAAATGTCCTAAATTATGATCCAATGAAGCTGCAACAAACGACATATTGTCAGCTTTTGGTGAAATCACAGACCTCATCCTTTCATCATCAAAACCATTTGGAGCATGGGTTGAAACAGTTGAAACAAACAAAGCAAAGGGTTTATTTGCTTGGTGCATTTCGGTAATTTGTTTTTGCGCAATATCAAAAATATCTTTGTCATACAACCCAAAAGGTGCAGGTGGATATTGTCCAACATAGTTTTTTTCGGAAATAACTTCCATACCAAACAGCTCAGCAGTATGTCCAATGCCAGCAAAATCTGGGCTAGCCATCACATAACGGGTTTGATACCCCGCTTGATTAAGTACATCGCCCAAACTAACTAAATGGGTTTGGTCTGCGCGCATTAATGGTGATGTGGTGTAGCCACCAATTAAAAAAGGCATACCCGTCATATAAGTGTACATCGATGCGGTAGTCCAAGTACTTCCTGAACTCATTGGCATATTATCAAAAAAGGTATAATCCTGGCGAAGTTGTCGTAAATTAGGGGTAATATCTTCAAAATCGAAAAAGCCTTGTTCAAACGATTCTAATGATAGCACAATAATATTTTTACCCTGATGGCTAACAAGCTGATTTTTATTGGTGTAATTAGTCATGTTGAGCGATTGTAATGCTTGCTCAAACGGCTCACGAGGGGCGCTAGTGACTTGATAGATTTCGTATAAACGGCTTAATGGTCCATTGTGATAACTAATTGAGATGATTGCTGCAAAGGCTAATAACAAACGCACAATTAAATGGCATTTACGTTTGCACCAATTCGCTAGTTTTGATAGTAAGAAAATAAGGGCAAAAAAAACAACAATAACCAAGGCTGCTTGCAATTTAAAAATAAATAGCCCTTCTATAATATCATTAATGTTTAAATTTACATAAAACTGATAATCAATAAAGCCACCACTAAAGTAGATAGAAGTTAGCTCCATTACGATAAAGACCGTCAGTAAAATTATACTTAGAAGTTGCCATTTTTTCTGTTTAAAGAGTGAGGCAAAAATAATTGTGATGATAAAAAGTGGTAAAATAATTAATGTCGATAATGGCATAATAGTTGTTACTCAATTTACTCAAGAATCAATTTTTCACAAGTATATACTTAATACACAAAAAATAAAAATATCAACTAATGTTATTTGATTTATGACGTTATCTTCTATAATTATAATGTAGTTTACAAAGTAAAAATTGAAAAATAGTGTTACAACTAATATCAAATGATAATTGTTATTATTTAAGGTTGATAATTGACATTATTCACAATAAGATGTCACCCATATTAACTGCAATAATTTCAATGTGTTATATGTTTTTGGTTATGCGGAAAGTGATTTTTATTTTATCTTTGTTTTCATGATCTTTTTGTTGTTATGCCGATATTACATTACCGACACCACAAACTAAAGCGTGCTGATGAAAAAACTCAGTCTTGGTATTTCAGGCATGGCTAACCGATTGGGTGCAGATAGTCTTATTGTACCTTATGGCTATGAAAAAAATATGGAAGTTGTTCTATTGCGTGGTGAACCAAGTAGCTTTTATGTAAAAGTCGATTTGATTGATAAAATCAAAGATATCACCCTTTTATTTAAGCAAAGGACCTAATCAACGTAGTCTAAGTTATGCACAAAGTCTGCTTAAAAAAGCCAGAATAAGCTATTTGCAAAATACCTATCCAGCTAATATGTTAGGTGGTGAAATGCGCCGTATTGCGATCTTACGAGCACTAATTTGTAAACTTCAAATAATTATTGCCGATGAGCCAACCAGTGATCTTGATGAAGAAAATAGTACAGCTGAAATCAGGCAATTGCTTACCGAAATTCATCAACAAGGCACCGCCTTATTGATGATTATTCATGATAAAAATGTTGCCCATTATAGCCGAAAAATCATGAAAATGTCAGTAGGGCGATTATTTGACTAATGCATCATATTGGCAATTAAAAGGGGAGGGCTAGCTGACTGACGACATTAATAACGGATTACAGCCCATTTCAATCATAATTTTATTGAGTTTTAATAACGGCAATCCAACGAGTGAATGAATATCATCGCCTTCTAGCTTATCAAACAGGGTAATGCCAAGTTCATCACATTTAAAACTGCCAGCACATTGCAAAGGCATCTCTTTGCTAATGTAGGCATCAATTTCTGGATCAGTTAAGTGCCGAAAAGTCACCTTAAACGGTTCGCAAATGGTGATTTGTTGTTGTGTTTTGGTATTAATTACCGTCATGCCAGTATAAAAATAGAAGGCTTTACCGCTGCTTTGTCGAAGCTGTTGTCGGGCATTATCAATCGTATGCGGTTTGCAAACCATATTACCGTCTAACACGCCGACTTGATCCGAACCAATAATTAAACTATCAGCAAATTGCGTCGCTAATGATTGGGCTTTTAGTTTTGCTAGCCGAACCACCAATTGCTGGGCTGACTCACCGGCTAGCGGTGTTTCATCGCATATAGGGGGCACACATTCAAACGGAATGGCTAATTTTTCGAGCACTTTTTTACGCGATGCTGATGTTGATGCTAAAATGATTCTCATTTTTGGTTTTCTCTTAAAATTCAGTCTGAATAATGTGCATTAAAACCGATATGAACATAATAATCAACTACCTGTGGTACAACCAGTAGGGTAATTGGACATGCTTTACCAGTATTGTTTTTCACTTCTTTTATTAATTGCTTGCCGATGCCTTGTCGTTGATAATCTTTAACCACCGCGAGATCGGCTAAATAAGTGATATAAACAAAATCCGTTAAACAACGCGCAATACTAATCAGTTTATCATCATGTCAAGCAGTTATAATAAAATTGGTATTATCTAATATAGCTTGAAAACGTGCAGTGACAAAAAAATGTGATGGCTTGTTCGAGTGTTGGTTTGACATCAAAACGATAAATAATGCGACTCATGCTGATCTTTATCATAAATCGAATAAAAAATAATTAAGGATTACATTTAAAATGCGTATCATAGTGACTAAGTCAAACATCTTTTATCTATCACTGAATATATAATCGAAACATCGAAACTATAACAAAGCAAGGGGGGAGTTATGTACAAAAAAATTTTGGTTCCTATCGATGTGCTTGAAGAAGAATTAACTAAAAAAGTCATCCCACATGTAGAGTACTTAGCCAAATTGTCTAATGCCGAAGTTATCTTTTTTCATACATTACCCGTTGCATCAGCTATTGTGAATGCTTACTCCTTTGGTTTTGACGAATTTAAGGATAAAGCCACAGTGCAGACAGAACAGCACTTGCACAAACTGATTGACTCGATTAATTTACCACGTGAAAATTTATCGTTTTCTATTGCATTTGGTCATCCAAGGGATGAAATTCTCCGCTTAGCGGAAGAAATTCAACCTGATTTAATTATTCTAGGATCACGCCGTCCTAATATCTCAACGCATCTTTTAGGATCTAATGCGTCAGGTGTAGTACGTGGTGCTAAAACGGCGGTATTGGTGATCAGGTAGAAGAGTCTTTTAAGAATAAAATACTTAAAATCAATATTCTATCTGCATTGTTTTTGGGGATGGTCGCAGGTATCAAGTGTTATAAGATTCGGTGAGCATTTTTATACGATGATAACGCCCGAATTAAGGGAGGATACATGTTCCTCCCCTTAATAAACCCTCTGAGAGATATTCACAAAGTGGAGTTAGCAAGGCTAACTTCTTTTCATTTCTTGGTTATCGACACATTTTGACGGTCGATTCCGTATTTGGTTTGGGATTGGGTGTTTTGCTGGCTTTTCGTGTTTCTATAAAAGTGTTCAGGTAGAGTATTGATTTTATTTAATTTTTTATCTGAAAGTTGTTATAAAACTAAAATAAAATCAATGATATACCTAGCTGTTTCCCCACTTTCTCTATTGATGTTTTACAATAAAACAGCAGTGAATTTGTTTATTACGCTTAAAATCAAGTGATAACGTTTTATGGGTAATTTCTTGATAAGTTAACCCTAGGTTTTGCATACCTACACTATCCATTTTAAAACCACGCTTATTATTCGAAAAGATAATCGTTCCATTAGGACGTAATAAGCGTTTTAAATCGGTCATCAATTTTAGATGATCACGCTGTACATCAAAAGTATCGTTCATGCGTTTTGAGTTTGAAAATGTCGGCGGATCGATAAAAATTAAATCGAATTGCTCATCAGCCTGAGATAAATAGAGCAAACAATCGGCCTGAATTAATCGATGCTTTTTACCCGTTAAACCATTTTGTTTTAAATTACGATCAGCCCATTCCAAATAGGTGCGAGACATATCGACTGTAGTGGTTGATTTTGCTCCGCCAAGTCCAGCATAAACCGTTGCGCTACCTGTGTAGGCAAATAGATTTAAAAAGTCCTTGCCGGCACTCATTTCACCAATCATTTTTCGCGCTAAACGATGATCTAAAAACAAGCCGGTATCTAAATAATCGGTCACATTGACCCAAAATGCGGTTTGGCGCTGATTAATTGGGTATTCATGTACTAAAAAATAGTCCTGCTTTTGCCCTAATTTTTGATATTGCTGTTTGCCTTTTTGCTTTTCACGCGTTTTTAATACTAGCTGATCGGCGGTAAGCTCAAGTACTGACATGGTCGCATTGATAATATCAAAAAGTCGCTGGCGCGTTTTTTGTGGGTCGATGTTTTTTGGTGCGGCGTATTCTTGCATGACTATTTTATCTTTGTAACGATCAATAGCGACGTTATATTCAGGCAAATCCGCATCATAAAGTCGATAGCATTCTAGCTGTTCTTGAGCAGCCCATTTTTCTAACTTTTGCTTATTTTTGCGTAATCGATTAGCAAAATCGGCAGCTGGCAACGTTGGATTATTGATTGGATTTTCAGTATTACGCTGAGCAATGACATAATTTTTTTGTATACAGTCCAGTGGACCATTTTTGGCTTTGAATTGTCTGTCTGCTCGCATTTGTAAGCAATCTAATAACTGTGGTGCGCCGCTAAATAGCGATAATTTCCACCCACCAAAATTTTGTTTAATTTGTTGACCGAGTGCCGTATGCAAAGCAATCAGTGCTGGCTCACTTTCTAAGCGTTCGCCATAAGGTGGATTGCTAATAATCATGCCAGTTGTTTGTGTTAGTAATGGATGACTTAATTGCGTTACATCTTGCACTGAAAACGTAATTAAATCGCCCACGCCTGCTTGGATGGCATTTTGTTTGGCTCGTTCAAGTACTGCTGGGTTATTATCGTAACCAATAAAAGGGGTATTGGGTTTGCAAACATTTTGTTTAGCTGAAAATAACAGCGAATTCCACAAAGTAGGATTAAATCCTTTCCAAGCAAAAAATCCCCATTGTTTGCGTTGTAATCCCGGTGGGATTTTTGATGCAATCATCGCGGCTTCAATCAGTAGCGTGCCCGAACCACACATTGGGTCAAGTAATGGTTCATCACTTTGCCAACCTGAACGCATAATAATGGCAGCAGCAAGAGTCTCTTTTAATGGTGCTTGCCCTGTTTGCTGGCGATAACCACGCTCATGTAAGCTATTACCACTCAAATCTAAAGACAGTGTGACACGGTTTTTATTTAAATAAGCATGAAGCCGAATATCTGGATCTTGCTTTGCCACATTAGGGCGTTGGTTGGTATGACGTAAAAAATGATCGACAATGGCATCTTTGATCTTAAGTGCACCATATTGGCTATTACGAATAAACTCGTTAACACCAACAAAGTTGATCACAAAAGCGTTATCGACAGCAAAAATATCAGTCCATTTAATATTGAACACGCAAGAATACAGATCTAAATCACTATAGATATCAAATTCGGCTATTGGCAATAAAATGCGTGACGCTAAACGTGACCATAATAGTGATTGATATAAAGTTGTTTCGTCAGCATCAAAATAGACACCGCCTTGCGTAATCTTACAATTGGTTGAACCAATTTGTTCTAACTCTTTTTTTAATAACTCTTCAAGCCCGCGAGATGTGCTGGCAAATAGCGTTTTCATGCATAATCCACTTTACAATAAAATTGCAGGCATTATACCGACTAATTGCAATAGTGGGAAATAAAGGCTGAATTTAACAAGAATATTGTTTAATGAGTGATAATAATTTTGTAAGGAAGTTTAATCAAATATAAACGGTGAATATCGTATTGATAGATAAAAATTCTTTTTTATGACAAAGATCTTTATATGACATGGTTCTTTAACTGAAACATCGGTTTACTTTTCATTTCCAATAGCATCAATTTGATGTGCCGTCATTTTTTATATTCGACTCCTCTATTGCTTTTATAATAGAGGATTTTCTATTTTTGACGATATTATCTTAGGGGATAGTTGCACTTGAAAGATTATTATTTATCTAATACGTTTATTTTTATAATGTAGTTTTGGTCATATTCCAATAACAATAATGTGCCTTTCATTGAGACAGTAAAAAGTGATCAAATTAAAGCCAATCTATAACATAAACCTCGCTTGAAAATTAACATATTAAAAAATAATATAATATTATTTTTTATTGATATTTGTCATTATTACCGTGGACATTTTTTTTGATTCAGCTTAACATTGCTGCCTAAATTTTGGGTGGTAATTGGATTAGTTTTAAACTGAGAAGCTTTTTTGATGAAAAAATATTTATTAAGTTTTGCATTAGTTGTTTTTCCTACGTCTATTTTGTTGGCAGAACAAAAACCGGTACAAACACAAGCACTTAGTGATCAGCAATTGCTCCGCCAGCAAGAGCGTGAAAAAGCACTACAAGATTCATTGAATCCTGCTGCACCAGATATCCATTTATTACCGCCTACTGCGACATCAGGAGAGTTAGACCTTCCCGTTGAGTCGTTATGTTTCAATATTAATCAGGTTGAATTAGTTGACCGTGACAAATTACCTTGGTTTATTCCATTAAAAAAACTAGCGCAACAAGCAGAGCACCATTGTTTGGGTGGGCAAGGAATAAGTTTACTGATGAGTAAACTACAAGATCGCTTAGTGAGCTATGGTTTTATCACGACTAGGGTTGTTGCGCCAGAACAAGATTTAGCGGATGAAACTTTAAAATTACGGCTTGTTGAAGGTCAAGTTAGACACATTAACTACAGTGATGATAGTGATAAATATGCCCAGCTTTATACTGCCATGCCAACGAGAGAAAACAAGATACTCAATTTACGTGATATTGAGCAAGGGCTTGAGAACTTACAACGTTTACCTACGGTGAGTGCACAGATGCAGTTAGTGCCAGGGGATAAACCGGGTGAAAGTGACATTGTTATTACTCGCAAACAAACAAAAATGTGGCGATTAGGATTATCAGTTGATGATTCTGGCACCAAAACAACGGGGCGAGACCAAGGTGGAGCAACCCTTTATTTGGATAACTTATTGTCATTAAGTGATTCCTTTTATGTCTCTGGTGGGCATGATTTAAACGGCAAAGGAAAATACGGTTCACGGAACTATTTATTATCGTATTCGATGCCATTGGGGTATTGGCTATTAAATACCTCGCTATCAGGTAACAAATATCATCAAACCGTAGCGGGACAAAATTATGATTATCAATATAGTGGTCGCAGTCGTAACGCCAACATACAACTTAGCCGAGTCATTCACCGCAATGAATCACAAAAAACGACATTAAGTTATGGTATTAGCCTACGCCAATCGCATAACTATATAAATGATACCGAAATCGAAATCCAGCAACGAAAGACGACAAATTGGCAATTGGGCTTGCAACATCGACACTATATTAACAATATTACATTAGATGCAGGGGTCACTTATCAAAAAGGTGTGCGTTGGTTTAATGCACAAAAAGCACCCGAAGAGCGAAATCCGGAAGATAATGGTAGTGCGTTATCTAACATCTTTTTAGTTAACTTATCGGCCAACGTACCTTTTAACTTGGGTCAGCAACAATTTCGTTATCGCTTAGACTATCAAGGTCAATATACGCGAGGCGAACGTTTAACCTCGCCAGACCAGTTTTCGATAGGTGGGCGCTGGAGTATACGAGGTTTTGATGGTGAATTAACCTTGAAAGCTGACCGAGGTTGGTATGCACGTAATGAGCTTGCCTGGCAGGGGCCTTTTAATCACGAGCCTTATTTAGGTATCGATACAGGTGAAGTATCTGGAGCAAAAAGTGAATATTTGTTGGGTAGGCACTTAACTGGAGGCGTTATTGGGGTTAGAGGCAATAATTATGGTTTTTACTATGACCTTTTTGCTGGCACACCGATTCGTAAACCCAAAGGCTTTAAAACTAATCCATTAGTATTAGGGTTTAGCGTAAACTGGAATTATTGATGTTAAATAATCAATACACAATCAATATCAGAATAATAAAAATAAAGGAATAGATGATGAACAAGAATTTATACCGAGTTATTTTTAACAAAAAACGGCGTATGCAGATGGTGGTGGCGGAAATAGCTAAGACGCCAATCGGTAGTGGACAAACCCCATCGGCACCGAAATCAATGCTGTTAAAATCACTTTTTGTTAATTTAAGACCGCTAAACTTTTTCATTTCTATTTCATTAGGTTTTGTTAGTATTTGCTCACCGGTTTATGGCAGCAACATTGTGCCAGACAGTCAAGCCAACAAACATCAGCAACCACTTATTACATCAACGGCTAATGGTACAACACAGGTCAATATTCAAGCTCCAAATAGTAAAGGGATCTCTCATAATAAATACCAACAGTTTGATGTATCAAAGCAAGGTGTCATTTTAAATAACAGCAGTAAAATTAGCCAAACGCAAATTGGAGGATATGTTCAAGGTAATGAGCTATTAAATGCCTCGGGTAGTGCTAAAATCATTTTAAACGAAGTCAACTCACGTAATCCAAGTCAATTAAATGGGGTGGTTGAAGTTGCGGGACAAAAGGCTCAAGTTATCATCGCCAATCCATCGGGTATCACCTGTAATGGTTGTGGATTTATTAATGCCAGCCGGGGCACGCTAACGACAGGTAAACCGATGATCGAAAATGGTGATTTGATGGGTTATCAGGTTGAGCAAGGGTATATTGAGGTAACAGGTAAAGGGTTTGACAGTTCAGCGCAAAGTTATACGGATTTAATTGCACGGACGGTATCGATTAACTCATCGGTTTGGGCGAATGAGTTAAATGTGGTAACGGGTCGGAATAAGGTGAGCCAAGACACCCAAAAAATCACGCCATTGGATGAGGATGTAAACGATAAACCTAAGGTATCGATAGATGTTTCAGCGCTGGGCGGTATGTATGCAGGCAAAATTAACCTTGTGGGCACCGAAAAAGGGGTGGGTGTGCATAATGCGGGTGAATTAGGTGCCAGCAGTGACAGCCTAGTTATTAGTGCTGATGGCAAAATCAGTAATAAAGGAACACTACAAGCTAAAGGTGATATTAAGCTAAGTAGCCAACAAGGCATTAACAACAGCAAGCAAATTAATAGTCGACAAAACATTCAGTTAATGAGCAAAGAGACTATTAACAATCTAGGTAATATTGTTGCTCAAAAAAATATCGATCTTAAAGCTAAAACGATCGATAGTGCTTCAACAAGTACACTTGCGGCGGGTATTGATGAACAAGGAAAATTAACGCAAAAAAGTAATATTACAGCAGATGCAAATCATGTTTCACTCACGGGTAAAAATCTGGCCGGTCAACACATTAAAGTTAATGCGCAAAAAAATATTAATCTAGCCAACAGCCAAAATATAGCGGAATCGGTTACATTAACTGCTGAAAATATCGATATCAATACGGCAATAATTAAGAGTGAAAAAGATATCACTTTACAAGCGAGCAAGGCCATTGATAGTCACGATTTACAAGCTAAAACCAATGCATCTTATTTTGCTAATGCCAACATTATTAATAATCAACAATCCATGATACTGGCCAATAAAGATATCGACTTTAGCGCCAATAACATCAATAATGCGCAATCCAAATTCAATGCGGGAGGTAACGTTAATTTTAATGCTGAGGAGCTCATCGATAATCACAAGGCGACGCTTTTAGCGGAAGGTGCTATTAATTTACAAAGCCAACAGATGACCAATAATGAATCTCTATTAGTCAGTCATGACCATTTGCAAATAAAGGCTAATACATTAGAAAACCAAAAATCAACATTACAATCAAAAAAAGACTTAACCATTGACAGCCATCAGTTTGATAATCAGCAGTCTGAATTATTAACAGAAGGCGCTTTGACAATTCATGCCAATCAAATTAACAACCAAAAAGCGGCGTTAAGTGCGCAAGGTGATATTCATATTCACAGCGCGTTAGTTAAGAATGAAGAGTCGACATTCATTTCCGAAAACACGATTAATATTAAGGCTAAACAATTCTTTAATCAACATGCAAAGCTCACAGCCGGGCATAATATTGCTATTGATGGGCAGCAGGTGAATAACCAATCTTCAGAATTAAAATCTAATGGTTATTTGGCAATTAATTCAACCGATCTAAATAATCAATCCGCACTATTACTAACCAATTCCACCTTAACGCTACAAGGTAAAAATATCAATAATAATAATGCCGAACTCAGCGCCAGCGATCGCATTGCTATAACCGCAGAGCAACTATGGGCTAATGAAGGAATATTTATCAGCAATCAGGACATTCATATCACCAGTTCGCATATTGAAGCCCAAAAAGTAAAAGTGAAGGCAAAAGGTGATATTAAACTCAATGCAACCGATGATATTGATGCCACTAATGGATTAATGGTGAGTGAAAAACAATCAAGCATTGAAGCCAACGTGGTTAAATTAAATGATGCAACCTTAAGTGCCAAAGATGATATAACGGTTACTGCAACTTCGCAATTAGACAATAACAATGCTAAATGGATTAGTGAAGGTCATATTAGTTCTAATGCTCAAACGATTAATAATCAAAATTCGTCAATATCAAGTTATAAAAATATTTTCTTTAAAGCCCTACATTTAAATAATCATAATAGCAAATTGCTCAGTTATGGAAAAATTGGTTTAGCGTCGAACATTGTCAATAATCAAAATACCCTAATCAATGCATTAGCCGCTATTCACATTCAGGCTGACGATATTGACAACCAAAATGCACAAATCATTAGCCAGCAATCGATAAATATACAAGGCAAAGACATTGATAACCGCCATTTGACCATGCAATCAGGTAAGTCACTATCCATAATAGCTACCGATAAACTCAACAATGCTGATGCGACACTGATTTCAGGTGATAAATTAACACTTGAGTCACCGTTAATGGATAATCAACGTTCGAAAATCAAATCGGGTCATGACCTGACTATGCAAGGTAGAACCCTTAACAATCAACATAGCACCATGATTGCGACAGGCGATATTGAGTTTAATGCTGATGAGCAATTAGATAATCAAGAGGCCGATATTCGAACGCAAAATAAAATCGATATGGTGGCCAAACACATTCATAATCAAAATAGCTTATTGGCAGCGGGTAGTGAAGTCACGCTTAATGCCGATGAATTACATAGTCAGTCATCCATCTTAAAAGCCGACGGTAATCTTCGCATAAAAGCGAAAAAGCTCAATAGTGCATCGGTAAAATGGGTCAGCCAAAATGCTATCACCCTTGAGAGTGATGAAATCAATAATCAATCGGCGGTATGGAAAGCGGGTAAGGGCATTACCGTTAAAGCTGATGATTTAAATAATAACGAGGCGACCTTAATATCGGGCGGCCAATTATCATTAACCGCTAAAAAATTAGCTAACCAATCGGCGTATTTCAATGCGGAAAAAGGTATCGATATTCAAAGTACGGAGTTTGATAATCAATCCGCCACGTTAATTACTAACGATTCTATACATATTGATGCCAACAAAACAAATAACCAAGATGGTACCTTATCAGCAAAACAAAATATTACCGTAAACAGTGACGAAATAAATAATCAAAACGCCTTATGGTTAGCTGATAAACATATTTCGATTCATGCCAATAACCTTGACAATCGTGAAGCGGCACTACAGGCTAAGCAAGGTATGCACATTAATGTCAATGCCAGCTTAGCCAATCAACATGCAATACTCATTTCGGGAAAAGACGGCCTGATTATCCATGCTGATGATTTAGATAATGACGATGCTGAATTAAGTAGTAAAGGTTTATTGGCAATCACTGCTAATGATGTGAATAATCAACAAGCACAATTGGTAACAGATGGTGATTTAACGATCCAAGCTAACCATATCAATAATCAGTCCGCAGATATTCAAGCCAAAGGTGATATCGCCTTTACTGGACAAACTATTGATAACCAACAAGCCAAATTATTGAGCATGGGCAATATTCAGTTACATGCAGAGAATAATTTAACGAATAATCATGCCAAACTTACGGCAATGCAAAAAATTCAATTACACTCTCAAGGGGCTATTGATAATCAACACTCAACGATGGCAGCCAATAAGGGCATTTTGGTTGAGGCTGATTCGATTAATAACAGCCAATCAAAACTTGAAACCGCAAGCTTATTGAAGATTATTGCAAATGCGATTACTCATCAGCATGCCAAATTAAATGCAGGGCAAATTGAATTAAAAACGCAAGTGCTTGAAAACCAACAAGCAGATATCACCGCCAAAACGTTACTCCATATTCAAGCAGATAAAATAGCTAATAACCAAGCTCGTTTATTAGCGAATGATATTACCATTAACGCCAATCAACTGAGTGGCGACGGTGAACTGCTCGCGGAAAACAATATTGCGCTTAATTTAACTCAGGCGTTTGATAACAAAAACAGCTTGCTAGCGAATAATGATATTTTAATCAACACAAGCAAAATTACCAATGACGGAAAAATCTCATCGGGTCAAGCAATCACCCTCAAGAGTGATGAAATTAAAAATACTGCCAAAGGGATTATAGAATCTGAGGAAATCAACACCGATGGGCATATATTGGAAAATAAAGGGCTGATTGACGGTGGCAAGGTCAACTTGAACGCTTTACAGCGAGTTGACAACCTAGAAGGCGCACGTTTATATGGGGATTGGATTTATATTAAAGCCCATGAAGTCAACAACCGAGCCTCATCTTTAACTAGCACCATTGCGCCGACACTTGCTGCAAGGGAAGGTCTTTTCTTGGATGTCAACACCCTAAATAATACTAATCATGCGCTGTTGCTCAGTTTAGGTGACCTGCATATTCAAGGGCAAACATTAAATAATCATTCAGCTCGGATTGAAGCAGCAGACAATATGGCATTAAACGTTAATCACATTAACAATATCAATGACCATATTGAAACCGAAGAGGTTTTAGTAAGTAGTCAATCTATTGTTGAATATTCACCCAATGGTGATGCACGGCGATTTAAACCGGATGAAGTGAGTATTCGTACTAGCCCTAAAAAACGGCATAGATATCCTGTTTTACATTCAAATGATGGCGCTTTTGATTCGACTTATAAATATTACAAATATGACTATACAAGGCATGTTTATGAAACCAAAATCAAAAGTACCGCACCGGCAGAAATCATCTCAGGAAAGGATTTGATTATCCAATCCGATCATTTAGAAAATGATAATAGTAAAATTGTTGCCGGTAATGCGTTAAATATCATGACCGGTACGCTAAATAATCACTCTTTAAAAGGTCAGAGAACGGTCAAAGATACCGGTAATCAAATTTATCATTATCGGCACGAAGGGCATAAAAACGGGAAAAAAGAATATACTAAAAGAGCAAAATGGAGCGATTATCAAGACCAAACCATCACGACTATCGATCTTGCGCATGCCAAAATAGAAGGCCATGCCAATGTCGATAAAACCCAAGTTGATTTGCAAACTCGCCAAGAGGGTACGGTTAGCTTGGGTGAAATCGTTAAACCGATTGTGACCGAAGTCAAAAATGAAAAACACCTCAATAATTTATCAGAAGATATCATCAATCAGGGTAAAGAAAAGGGGAAGGTGAGCATTTCAACCGAATCGCCAATTCATGATTTACCGATCACTCAGCCCATCATGCCACCCGAGAAAGTTGAAAAGCCCAACACGCCGATAATTGATGATAATCAAAAAGTGGAGGTGCCGAGCGAAGCGGGTCAGTCGCATGCGGATCCAATCATCTTTGTTGAGCCCGATCTAACATTACCTCAAAATAGCTTATCAATCATTAACAAAGATCCACAAGGCAATTATTTAGTGGAAACGGACAGCCGTTTTACGGATCGAAAAAAATGGTTAAGTTCGGATTACATGCTTAATCAATTGCGAACCGATCCAAATAACATCCAAAAACGGTTAGGGGATGGTTATTACGAGCAACAGCTCATCCGAGAGCAAATTGCCACTTTAACCGGTCACCGTTATATTGGTGATTACACCAGTGACCTTGAGCAGTATAAAGCCTTAATGAATGCGGGGGCCACGTTTGCTAAGCAGTATGGATTATCGGTAGGTGCCTCGCTGTCAGCGGAACAAATGCAGGCATTGACCAGTGATATTGTCTGGTTAGAAAGCAAGACGGTAATGGTTGATGGTCAAGCGGTATCGGTATTGGTGCCACAAGTTTACCTCGTTAACCACCCGCAACTGACGACGGAGGGGGCATTATTATCGGGTAAAAGTGTCAAGGTGCAAGCGGAGCATGATATTGGATCCTCGGGGGCGATATTAGGTAAAAAACAGGTTTCGCTATTAGGTGATAACGTCAATAACCAAGGTCTGATTGATGCGGGTGCAATTATCATTCAAGCGAAAGATAGCATTAACAGCAGTGGCAAATTAAAAGCGGATAGGTTGGCTTATTTACAGGCGAATAACGATATCAACTTAAATAGCACCACCTCTACCACTGAAACGCATTACGGCGCGAGCAAAAGCAAAAATACGGTGATTGACCAGGTCTCAAGTATTAGTGTTAAAGATGGCGATATCCACTTAAAAGCGGGTCATGACATCAATTTGGGTGCGGCCTTGGTGATAAATGGCGGTGAAGATGGGGTCACTAACGTGATAGCGGGGCACGATATCAATTTATCGACCTTAAAGACAGAAAGCTATCAAGATGCGAAATGGAATAAAAATCACTCACGCAAAGTTGATATTGAAGATGTGGTGGGCAGTGAACTGTTAACCCAAGGTGACCTCAACTTAATTGCCGGTCATGACATCTTGGCGAAATCGGCCGCGGTCTCGAGCAATAAGACGTTAAACGTGCAAGCCGAACATGATATAAATCTAGGTAGTGAACAAGCACGCTTACAGTTAACCGAGCATCACAAAACCCAAACCCAAGGCTTACTCAACAAAGGCTCCATAACCGAAGATATCGAAGTTGACAATATCACGCAAAAAGGCAGTGGGGTTTATGGTGATAAGGTAAACATCAATGCGGGCAATAAAGTCACGGTGACAGGCAGTGAAGTGGTTGGGACGCATAATGTCACTATTGGGGCAGGCGAAGATATCACGATTGATGCAGCGGAAGAGTCTTACTACCACATGCAAAAAACGGTCAGCAAAAAATCGGGGTTAATGGGTAGTGGCGGGATAGGCTTTACGGCGGGTAAAGAAAAAGAATCCTTAAAACAGACCAACACCGAACAAGCCTTTGTGGGGAGTGTAATTGGCAGTACTGATGGCAATGTGAAGATACAAGCGGGCAAAGACCTTAACATCAAAGGCAGTGATGTGATAGCAAAGCATGACATAAGCATGCAAGGCGACAACGTCAATATTGACGCGTTAGAGGCGAAAACGACGTATCAAGAAGAGTACAAGCATCAAAAATCAGGGGTGACGGTGGCGGTTACCGGTACGGCGAGTGCTATTTACAACGCCAATCAAACCCGAGAGCAAGCGCAAAAACAGAAAAATAACAAAACCCAAGCGCTGATGAACATCAAAGCGGGGTTACAAGCGGGCAATGCGGCGTTAGAGGCGGGGGCTAATTTACAAAATGGCACGCCACAAGCCTCTGTGGGGCTGAATGTCAGTTTGGGCAGTGAAAAGACCAAACGCACGGTAAACCAAGAACAACACACTGCGGTAAGTAGTGGCGTCTCAGCGGGACATAACGTCAGCATTATTGCGACAGGCAATGGGCAAAAAGAGCGAGGTGATATCAATATCATCGGCAGTCAGGTGTCAGCGGGTCATGATGCGAAGCTCAAGGCGAACCATAATGTTAACATCATCGGTCAAAAAAACACGATAAAAACCGAGAGCAAAGAAAAGAGCAGCAGTGGCTCGTTGGGGGTGGGTTATCAAGTTGGGGGAGAAAAAAATGGTCTTAACCTATCAGCCAATGCCAGCCAAAGCAAATCACGCGAAAAAGGCAATGGCACCGACTGGCGTGAAAGCGTGGTTGAAGCGGGCAATAAGCTTACTCTTATCACCGGTAATGACGCCAACATTGTGGCGGGACAAGTCAAAGGGGATAGGGTGGAAGCCGATATTGGTCATAACCTCAATATAGAATCGAAACAAGACCGCGATGAGTACCATTCCAAAAACAGCTCAACATCCTTGGGGGGCAGTGTTTCATGGGGGAGTACAAATGGCGCAAATGCTGCAGCAAGCCAAACCAAAATGGACAGCACTTGGCAAAGTGTGACGGACCAGTCGGGCATTTTTGCCGGCAAAGGGGGCTTTGACATCACGGTGGGCAACCACACCGACTTAAAAGGGGCAGTGATAGCCTCAGAAGCAAAAGACAAGAGCAAAAACCGTCTTGACACCGGCACAATCAGCTTTAGTGATATAAAAAACCAAGCGGACTACAAGGTAAGTAGCAGCAGTGCAGGCGTTAACACCAGTGGAATGCCATCGATACCAACGGGTCTTAACAAACAAGCAAGCAAAAACTCGACCACGCACTCAGCGGTATCGGCAGGGACGATGGTTGTCCGCCATGAAAGCGAGCAACAACAAGCGATTAACGAATTAAGTCGTGATACCGAGCATGCGAGTCATGCGCTCAAACATATCTTTAACAAAGACAAAGAGCAAAGCATCATCGACCAAACACGGCTCGTGAGTGAAATTGGTGGTGAAACATTAACCATGCTCAATCACATTGACCGAATCAGCGCCACCTCAAAAGCGAAAGAGGCTTTAAACAAAGAGCAAGAAAAGGCGAAAAACAATAAAACGGTCTTAACTGACGAACAGCAACAAAAAATCTACGAAGACGCCTACAAAGAAGCGATGAATCAAGGTATGTCGGCGATGGGCAGTGAAACCCGTCAAGGCATTGACATGGCGGTCAACCTGATTAACGGCATCATCAGCGGCGACATGACAGGGGCGGTTGCAGGGGCACTGGCACCAAAAATTGCCAGTGCCATAAAAAAACAAACCGAGCATTACAACCCTGAAACCGGCAAATGGGAAACAGACCACATTGCCAACACGGTCAGCCATGCCATCTTGGGCGGGGTGGTTGCGCAGCTGCAAGGCAACTCCGCCCTAGTGGGTGGCTTAGGCGCTGCCGCAAGTGAACGCAGTGCAGAAGTTATTGCAGGTATCCTTTACCCCGATAAAGACATCAAAGACCTAAGCCAAGAAGAAAGACAACAA